>NZ_JBUEGC010000038.1:0-68834 GCF_054963655.1 Streptomyces sp. HSS9-12
TGGTACAAGGTCGCCTCCTGGACCGACGCCGGTCCCGGGCCGCTCACCGACGCCCCTGTCCGCGGCTGTGCCAAGGCCAAGGGCGCCGAACCCGCGCGGGTGACCGTCTCCGTCGATGCCGCCGCGACGCCCACCGAACTCCCGGGCGTCTGGAACCGGATGATCGGCGCCGAGCATTTCTCGCTCCTGATCTGGGACGAGGAGGGGCCGGGCGGCGCGGACGTCGCGCAGGAGTATGCGGAGGCGCTGGGCATCATGCGCGACGAAATCGGCGTCCGCACCGTCCGTGCCCACGGCACGTTCCTGCCGGAGAACGTCTCCGTCCGCCCCGACGGCACCTTCGACTTCTCCGGCCTCGACAAGGTCTACGACCGCTTCCTCGCCACCGGCCTCAAGCCGGTCGTCGAGCTGTCGTTCATGCCGCGCGATCTGGCCGCGCAGCCGGAGGCCACGGTCTTCCAGTACAAGGGCATCATCTCCGTCCCCCAGGACTGGGACCGCTGGGGCGAGCTGTGCCGGGAGCTGACCGTGCACCTGCGAGAGCGCTACGGCGCGGACGAGGTGGCCGGCTGGGAGTTCGAGGTCTGGAACGAGGCCAATCTGGAGGTCTTCTGGACCGGCACTCAGGCCGACTACCACCGTTTGTACGAGGCCGCGGTCCGCGCCATCAAGAGCGTCGACCAGCGCATCCGGGTCGGTGGCCCGGGCTCCGCCGCGGCCAAGTGGGTCGGTCCGCTGCTGGAGTTCTGCCGCGAGCACGACGTGCCGGTCGACTTCGTCTCCACGCACACCTACGGCAACGCCCCGCTGGACTTCCGGCCGCAGACCCGCTCCTTCGCGGAGGCGACGGGCAAGCCGGAGCCGGAGATCCTGTGGACGGAGTGGGGTGTGACCCCGACCCACTTCCACCGGGTCAGCGACTCCGTCTTCGCGGGGCCCTTCGTGCTGCGCGGCATGAAGTCGGCCCTGGCGTCCGCCGATGCCCTCGCCTACTGGGTGGCCACCGACCACTTCGAGGAGCTGGGCTGGCCGCCGAAGCTCTTCCACGGCGGCTTCGGCCTGCTGACCGTCGGCAACCTGCGCAAGCCCCGCTTCTGGGCGCTGTATCTGCTGTCGCAGCTGGCCGGCGGGCGCATTCCGGCGCGGGTCGCGGGCGATGGCGCGGAGGCGCTGAGCGAGGTGCTGGCGACGCGTACGGAGGACGGGGCTGGCGTCGACGTCCTGGTCTGGAACGGCACCATCGACCAGACCAAGATCGATGGCGCGGCAGTGCTGGACCGTACGGCGGTCGTCGAGGTGACCGGGCTGGAGGCGGGGGCGTCGTACGGAGTCTCCGTGCGGCGCGTCGACGAGGGACACGGCAACATCAAGGCCGTCTGGGACGGCCTGGGCGGCGGGGCGTGGCCGGACGAGCAGCAGTGGGAGAAGCTGCGGGCGGCGGATGCGCTGCCGAGCGAGGAGCTCGCGCCGGTGATGGCCGACGCGGACGGCCGGGTGTCGCTCACCGTCGACCTGCCGATGCCGGGCATCCGCGCCCTGCGTCTGACCCGGGCGTGACATGTTCCGGGTGCGGCGGTGCCGCCGTGGGCGCGTGGGCCGGGTCGCGCCGCACCCGGGATACGCGGGCGGGGGCTTCGGGAAAGACACTACCTATCACGGGAGTTGGATCACCATGAAACGCCGTACTCTCCTCGCAGCCGGCGCGGCCTCGGCCGCCGCGCTCACCTTCGGGGGATCCCCGGCCGTGGCCGCCGCCGCGGTGCGCGGCCACGGCCGCGATGTCGAAGCGCTGCTGCGCGGCTGGTTCGCCGACACTTACCGGTCGCTCGAAGCGATGGTCGCGGACACCGGCCTCCCCGCCGACAACATCGATCTCAGCGGCGGCGGCGAGCCGGTCCGCACCGAGAACACCTCCGTCACCAACATCGGCTGCTGGATGTGGTCCACGGTGGCCGCCGCCGGCCTCGGTGTGATCACGGAGGCCGAGATGCACCGCCGGCTGGAGCGCACCGTGAGCACCATCGAGCGGATGGAGCGGCTCCACGGCTTCTGGTACAACTGGTACGAGACGTTCACCGGCAACGTCCTGGAGAAGTGGCCCGGCAGCGGTGATCCGGTCAATCATCTGCTGTCCACCGTGGACAACGGGTGGCTCGACGTCGGGCTGCGCATCGCCGAGGACGCCGACCCCCTCCTCCGCCCCCGCATCCGCGCGCTCCGCAAGGACATCGACTGGTCCTTCATGTACGCGCCGTACGACCCGGCCGACCCGGTCGCGGGCCCCGGCCACATGCGGACCGGATTCCGGGTCAAGGACAACGCCTTCACCCCGTACTTCTACGGCGCGCTCGTCTCCGAGACCCGGATCGCGGGCTATCTGGGCATCGCCGACGGCACCGTGCCCGGCGAGCACTACTGGCGGATGCTGCGCACCTTCGCCCCCGGGCAGAAGCAGGAAATGCCGCCCGCCGGCGAGTGGGTGACACGTGACGGCGCGCGTTACTTCAACGGGCATTACACCTACCGGGGCCGCAACCACACCCCCGGCTGGGGCGGTTCGATGTTCGGTGCGCTGATGCCGGAGCTGTTCGTGCCGTCCGCGCAGTGGTCGCCCCACTCCTGGAAGGTCAACCTCACCCACCACGTGCTCGCCCACCGCGACCACGGCCTCCTCGACGCCGAGTACGGCTACTGGGGCTTCTCCCCCGCCAATGTGCCCGAGGGCGGCTACCAGGAGTACGGCGTGCAGTGGCTCGGCATCTCCCCCGAGGGCTACTGCTCCAACACGGACCGCACCTACGTGCCGTACGGGGAGCCGATGCCGGATCCGTCGGCGTACACCAACGGGGTCGTCACCCCGCACGCCGCCTTCCTCTCCATGCTCATGGCCCCGCGGGCGGCGGTGACCAACCTGAAGAACATCGCCCGGGACTTCGACGCGTACGAAGAGGGCATGGGCTTCTACGACTCGGTGAACGTCCGCACCGGCAGGGTCAGCGACCGGATGCTGTCCCTGGACCAGGGGATGGTCGCCGCCGCGCTCGCCCAGGTGTTGCGGCCGGGGCTGCTGCAACGCCCCTTCCGTACAGGCGGTTTCGCCCGCAATCTCAAGCCGCTTCTCGCCAAGGAGGACTTCGGGCTGTGAGCCAGCGCGACCAACGCCCCAACATCGTTCTTTTCATGACGGACGACCACGCCACCCCGGCCATCGGCGCGTACGGCAGCGTGATCAACCGGACCCCGTCCGTGGACCGGCTCGCCGCGGAGGGCATGCGGTTCGACAACTCCTTCTGCACCAACTCCATCTGCTCCCCCGCCCGTGCCACCCTGCTGACCGGCGCGTACAGCCACGTCCACGGGATGACGACGCTGGAGCAGCCGGGGCAGAAGTTCGACGCGAGCCAGCCGAGCTTCCCGGAGATGCTGCAGGCCGTCGGCTACCAGACCGCGATCGTCGGCAAGTGGCATCTGGGGCACGGAGGGAGGAGCGACCCGCACGGCTTCGACTACTGGGAAATCCTGCCGGAGCACGGCGTCTACCGCGACCCGGTGCTCCTCACGGCGGACGGCGAGACACAGTACACCGGCTATGTCACCGACATCATCACCGACCTGGCGCTGAACTGGCTGGACAGGCGCGACCCTGACCGGCCGTTCGCACTGCTGATCCAGCACAAGGCCCCGCACCGGGCGTTCGAACCGGCGGAGCGGCACCGGCACCTGTACGAACAGGAGGACATCCCGGCCCCCGCCACCCTGCACGACGACTATGCCAACCGCTCGCGGGCCGCCGTCGAGGCCCGGATGCGGATGTCCGACCTCCAGCCGGAGGATCTGAAGGCGCCCGTGCCCGAGGGGCTGAGCGAGCGCGAGGAGCGGGAGTGGCGCTACCAGCGTTACATCAAGGAGTACCTGCGGGTCGTCGCCGCGCTGGACGAGAACGTCGGCCGGGTGCTGCACTACCTCGACGTCACCGGCCTCGCGGACGACACCGCCGTCACGTACACCTCGGACCACGGCTTCTACCTGGGTGAGCACGGGTGGTTCGACAAGCGCTTCATGTACGAGCCGTCGCTGCGCATCCCGCTCGTCGTCCGCTGGCCGGGGGTGGTGCCGGCCGGGTCGTCCTCCGACGAGCTGGTGATCAACGTCGACTTCGCGCAGACGCTGCTGGATATGGGCGGGGTGGCCCCGCACGAACGGATGCAGGGCCGCAGCCTGCTGCCGCTGCTGCGCGGCGAGGAGCCGGACGACTGGCGGCGGTCCGTGTATTACCGCTACTACGAGCACCTGGACGTCTGCCACAACGTGCAGGCCAGCTACGGCATCCGCACCCACACCCACAAGCTGATCCACTACCCGGGACACGGCTCGGGGCAGGTGGGGGCGCAGGACGAGACGCGGGAGCCGGAGTGGGAGCTGTTCGACCTGGAGCGCGACCCCGATGAGCTGCACAACCGCTACGACGACCCGGAGTACGCCGAGATCGTCAAGGACCTCAGGGAGCAGCTGACTGCCCTGCAACTGCACTACGAGGACACCACCGAGCATGTGAAGGTCTGACAGCACAGTTAGGGCTGGCCTGTTTCGAAAGCAGCGCCTTCCGCCCGAAGGGCGGGACCGGGGCGTCTGGTGCGTGCGACCGCAAGCGGAGGCTCGCCCTCGTACCGGGTGTACTTGGGCGATCCCGACAACGCAGCGAGCGTGCGTGCCAGGCGTCGCGGGGCATGCGGGACTTTCGGAACAGGCCCTACGGCCATGCCCCATGGTGGGGGCCGGCCCCGGGCCGGCCGCCGACTCACCCACACCCCCACAACACCGGAAGGGCTCCGCCCGCATGACGTCACAGCGCCCGGCCACCGAGTGGCTGGCCGAAGCCGTCCTCTATCAGATCTATCCGCAAAGCTTCGCCGACTCCAACGGAGACGGTATCGGCGACCTCGCCGGGATCGAGGAGAAGCTGGACCACCTCGAGTGGCTGGGCGTCAACGCCGTCTGGCTCAACCCCTGCTTCGCCTCGCCCTTCAACGACGCGGGCTACGACGTGGCGGACTACCTCACGGTCGCCCCGCGCTACGGCTCCAACGACGACTTGGCCAAGCTGGTCGACGCCGCCGGGCGGCGCGGCATCCGGGTCATGCTCGACCTGGTGGTCGGACACACCTCCGACCGGCACCCGTGGTTCACCGCGTCGGCCGACGACCCGTACGACCACCGCTTCATCTGGGCGGAGACGGACAAGCGGCCGGACGGCTTCGTTGCCTCGCCAGGCACCCGCGAGGGCTGGTACAAGCCGAACTTCTTCGAGAGTCAGCCCGCCCTCAACTTCGGCTACGCCCGCACCGCCCACCCCGCCGAGCCCTGGCGGCAGCCCGTCGACGCCGAGGGCCCGCGCGCCAACCGGCAGGCGCTGCGTGAAATCATGGACCACTGGCTGCGGCTGGGCCTGTCCGGCTTCCGCGTCGACATGGCGGGCTCGCTGGTCAAGGACGACCCAGGGCATGTGGAGACTGGCAGGCTGTGGCGCGAGATGCGCGGCTGGCTGGACCGTACGCATCCGCAGGCTGCGCTGCTGGCCGAGTGGGGCGACCCCGCGACATCGGTGCCGGCGGGCTTCCACGCGGACTTCTTCCTGCAGTTCGGCGGGCCCGACGACGGCCTGCCGCTGCGCTCGCTGTGGAACAACGGCACGGGCACGGTGCACGAGGCATGGGAGCCGCGCGACGCCTACTTCGACGCCGAGGGCAAGGGGTCGCCCAGGCTCTTCCTGGACGCTTGGCAGGCCGCGCAAGCCGTCATCGGCGGGTCAGCCGGTGCCATCGGCGGGTCAGCCAGTGCCATCGGCGGGTCAGCCGGTGCCATCGGCGGTGCCCCTGGTGCCGTCCGCGAGCCGGGCGCCAGGGGCGGGACCGGCACCACCAGCGGGGCCGGTTTCATCTCGTTGCCCAGCAGCAACCACGACTTCTCGCGGCTCGCCTGCGGCCCGCGTACCGCCGAGCAACTGCCCGCCGCCTTCGTCTTCCTGCTCACCTGGCCGACGCTGCCCGCCATCTACTACGGCGACGAGATCGGCATGCGCTACGTCCCCGACCTGCCCGACCACGAGGGCAGCCGCCTGGGCCCCCGCTACAACCGGGCCGGTTCCCGTACGCCCATGCAGTGGGACACCACCGAGAACGCCGGCTTCTCCACCGCCCCCGCCGAGCGCCACTACCTCCTCGTCGACCCGCACCCCCGCCGACCGACGGTCGCCGGTCAGCGGGCCGACGAGAGCTCTCTGCTGCACTTGGTGCGCCGCCTGATCGCGCTGCGCAAGGCCAGCCCGGAACTGGGTGCCGCGGGCGGCGTCGAGGTGCTGCACCCCGGGTATCCGCTGGTGTACGTGCGCGGCGGCCGCTACGTGGTCGTGGTCAACCCGCGGCGGGACGCGGCCGAGGCCGCCGCCCCGGCGGCGGTCACGGGCGTCCCCAGAGCACTGGAAGCCGCGGGCGTGACCGTCGAGGACTGCGGCCGGATCCGGGCCGACGGCTTCTCGTACGGGATCTTCGAGCTGAGGTGACGGGTGTCGTACGCCCGCCGTCGGATCAGCGGACAGCAGCCGCGATCCGACCATCTCCCGTACGGGGCCGGGAACTACGCAAGGAGATGACGATGAGCACCGGAGAGTCCTCCGAGCAGCCGGCGGCTTGCTGTGCCCCGAAACGCGGAAGCGGGGACGTGTCGCCGGGCCCGGCGGCATCCGCGGCACCCACCGCGCTCGCCGCGGCGACCGTTACGGCGGCCCCCGCGCCGCACGGGGGCTGGCGGGCGCTGGAGGGCGGGACCTTCCTGATGGGCTGCGAGGACAGCCCGTACCCGAAGGACGGCGAGGACCCGGTGCGCGAGGTGACGCTCAACCCGTTCGAGATCAGCGTCACGGCAGTCACGAATGCGGAGTTCGCGGCTTTCGTCGAGGCCACCGGCCACACGACGGACGCCGAGCGCTTCGGCTGGTCCTTCGTCTTCGCAGGCTTCCTGCCGCGCGGCTTCCCGCCGAACCGCGCTGCGGCGGCGGCCCCGTGGTGGCGCCAGGTGCACGGCGCCGACTGGCGGCACCCGGAAGGCCCGGGGTCGGGCCTTCGCAAGCGAGGGGATCACCCGGTGGTGCATGTCTCCCACGCGGACGCCCTCGCCTACTGCCGGTGGGCCGGGGCACGGCTGCCGACGGAGGCGGAGTGGGAGTACGCGGCCCGCGGCGGCCTGACCGGCAAGCCGTACCCCTGGGGCGACGAGCGCGAGCCGGGCGGCGAGCACCGCATGAACGTCTGGCAGGGCACCTTCCCGGATCACAATACCGCCGCCGACGGCTACACCGGCACCTGCCCGGTGGACGCGTTCCCGCCCAACGGCTACGGCCTGTTCAACATGACGGGCAATGTATGGGAGTGGTGCGCGGACTGGTTCAGCCCGGGCTTCCACAAGAAGGGGCCGCGGAACAATCCGACGGGGCCGCGGTTCGGCGAGGCCCGCGTCCTCAAGGGCGGCTCCCACATGTGCCACGAGTCGTACTGCTTCCGCTACCGCACCTCGGCCCGCATGGGCAACACCCCCGACAGCTCCAGCGGCAATACGGGCTTCCGCGTGGCCCGCTGACCGGCCGCCGGGGGCCGCGAGGCCGTCAGGCCTTCCGGACCGTGAACTCCCGGCGCCGTACGCGCAGCACCGTACGGCCGCCCTCGTACGAGGACTTGGCGCCTTCGCACCGTGCGCGGCCGTCGATCGCCACCGACCGCGGGATCGTCGCCGACCGCGGGATCGTCGCCGATCGCACGGAAGGTACCGCGGCGTCGCCCATGCCGCTGATCTCGGCGGTGGCGTACGCGATGTGCAGGCCGCCCGCCGCGAGCCCCAGCGGCAGCATCGCCGCGCTGCGGCCCGGCAGGTGGAGGGGCTCGCCGCCGAAGAGGGGCTTGCCACGTTCCGGGACGGTGGGTCGGGGCGGGCCATCAAGCGGCACCGGATGGAGATCCGGGGCGCGTTCGGCTTCCGTGAGTGCACGGAGGAGGACCAGGTCCAGCTCGCCGAGTGGCTGGCGGCCGAGCTGTGCGGGGTGGAGCTGAACCGGGACCGGCTCGCGGAGGCGGTGGTGGCCCGCTGCCGCAACGACCGGCTGGAGCCGCCGACGCCCGGGCGTATCGCCCGGCTGGTGGGCTCGGCGGTCAGCACCTTCGAGGAGCGGTTCTGCGCGGCCACCGTGGGCCGGCTGTCGGCGGCGACCCAGTCCCGACTGGACGACCTGATCGCCGAGGACGCCGGCACGGATGAGGAGAGCGCGGGCGGCGGGGGCACCTTCTTCACCGAGCTGAAGGCGGACCCTGGTGCACTGGGGCTGGACAGCCTGCTGGCGGAGGTGAACAAGCTCCAGCGGGTGCGGGCGCTGGAGTTGCCGCCGGAGCTGTTCGGGGACGTGTCGGAGAAGCTGGTGGCGGCCTGGCGGGCGCGGGCGGCCAAGGAGTACCCCTCGGACTTGCGGGCGGCGGCCGGGCCGGTGCGGTACACGCTGCTGGCCACGCTGTGGCACGTACGGGAGACGGAGATCACCGACTCACTGGTGGAGCTGTTCATCCAGCTCGTGCAGAAGATCAACACGCGGGTGGAGAAGAAGGTCGAGGGCGAGTTCAACAAGGAGCTCAAGAGGGTCCGCGGCAAGGAGTGCATCCTGCTGCGGCTGGCTGAGGCGGCGGTCGCGGAGCCGGGCGGCACGGCCCGCAAGGTGATCTATCCGGTGGCCGGGGAGTCCACGCTGAAGGCACTGGCGGCGCAGGCCGCGGCGAACGAGGCCCGCTACCGGGCGCGGGTGCGCACGGTCTTGCGCTCGTCGTACTCCAACCACTGGCGGCAGGTGCTCTCGCCGCTGCTGAATGCGCTGGATCTGAAGTGCAACAACACCGCCTACCGGCCGGTGATGGACGCCATCGACCTGCTCAAGCGGTATCTGGACCAGCCCATCGCCAAGGAGGGCGCGTTCTTCGACGAGGCGGAGAAGATCCCGCTGGCCGGGGTGGTGCGCGAGGAGTGGCGCAAGGCGGTCGTGGACGAGCGCGGCCGGGTCGAGCGCATCCCGTACGAGCTGTGCGTGCTGGTCAGCCTGCGGGACGCGTTGCGGCGGTGAACGCTCCGGCTATCTTCCGGCGCGGCCAGGGGGCAGGAAAACGCGCCCTGACAAAGATCTTCACTACTTCCCCATAGCCACTCTTGTCAAACGCCTTACAGACTGAAGTGATGGGCCGTTACTTTGTAAGTTCCAGTCACGTCACATTCAAGGGGGGACCACCGTTGGAGAAGATCAACCTGGAGCGCACGGACTACCCGGACGACAAGATCGTTTTCTTCGCCATGCCGTACGAGACCAAAACCGTAAGCGATGGGAGTCAACAGAACTTCAATGAGCTCTTCGACACCGTCTACGCTCCGGCGATGGTGGACCTGGAGCTCATCCCTGAGCGCGCCGACCGGATCTTTGGCACAAGCCAGGGCGTTCTAGAGGCCGCCTGGCGCGGGATCCAGCGTGCGGGGCTCGTCGTAGTCGATTTCTCCACGCGGTCCGCAGACGTGGCACTGGAGTTCGGTTGGGCGATGTGTCTGCACAAACGCGTGGTTGCCCTCGCCGAGAACATCGACGATGTACCGACAGACGTTCGGGGGCTCCTGCGCCCCATCACCTACTCGTTCTCATGGTCAGGCACATCCAAGATGCGCATGGAGCTCATGGACCGGGTGCGGCAGGCACTCAGCGAGCCCACCTCGGCTGAGATGACCTTCAAACCACTGGAAGGCCACGCGGAACCGAGTCGTGCCCAGATCGTGGCAGTCGACCCGGAGTGCGTAATCGTCCGCGATCTCCGCACACGCCGGTACGCCGAGCTCCGCAAGGACGATGTCGACTATCGACGCGAGATCCCGGGCGACATGACGGCCCGCTTCAAACAGGATCGAGAGATCGACGGAACGATCATCATTGAGTCAGATGGCCGCTGTCGGTTCTCGCAACGCGTGGGTCAGCGAAACCCTTGGCCCGAGTTGAAGGCTGGGTTTCCGCAGGGCCGCGTCTTTACAAGCCGCGTCGTGAACCGCACGCCCGGGGGCGTATTCGTCGCCGTTGCCCACGACGTCAACGGCTTCGTTCCCCGAGCAGACCTGCAGCTCGGCGCCGAAGTTGAAGTTGTCGTCATCAACGTGGACCCGGACCGGCAGAGGATCGTTCTCGCCCTGGCCCAGCAGCATGCCGTACCGGCCCCCATGGCCCCTCAGGACGCCTACCCGCAGCAGGGCGACCGCGGACCCGGTACGGTGCGTCGGATCGAGGTCTCACGCGGCTTTGTTCTCGTTGAGCTTGACGCGTATCCCGGCAAGAAGGGGCTCCTGCACTACAGCAACATGTCCCCGGAGCTATGGTCGGCGTTCCAGGTCGGCTCGGTTGCCGAGGGCCACAGGCTGACGGTCCAGGTACGGGATGTCCGCCCCAGCTCGAAGAATCCTGCATTCATGGAATTCGCATTGCAGGAGGTAGAACCGCCCGAGCCCGCCGCGGCGGACGCGACGGCTGTCGACGTCGTGGAAGCGGCCGACGAGCTAGTGGAAGCGGCTGTCGACGTCGTGGAAGCAGCCGTCGACGTCGTAGAAGCAGCCGTCGAAGGTGAGCCGACAGCGTGACCACATCGCCTGTAGTGCCAGGAGCCTCAACCGGCCCTTCGGGTCTCGCCGGGCGGCTGTGGAACAGTGCCGTCACCCCCCAGGACTACGCAACGGCGGGAGGGGAGAAGTATCAGGCGGCCGTGTTGGAGCAGTACAAGCTTTACGTCGAGATGGCGGACCGGGTCAGCGCACGTCGGAGTTTGACGAACACCTTCTTCCTGACCATCAACGCTGCCCTTCTCGCCGCAACGGGCGCCGTCAGCCGTTCGGTGCTGGGGGAAGTGCCTGCCTGGGGCCTTGCGCTAGTCACCCTGGTTGCTCTGTGTCAGTGCGCGGTGTGGTTCCTGCTGATCCGTTCCTACAAGCAACTCAACGGGGCAAAGTACAAGGTCGTTGGTGAGTTGGAGAAGCGACTGCCGGCGCTGCTGTACTCGGACGCCGAATGGGCTGAGCTCGGCGAGGGGAAGTCGTTCCGGGACTACGCACCCCTTACGCATGTTGAGCTGTGGGTACCCGTATTATTCGCGGCTCTCTACATCGTGGCGATGGGTGTCGTACTCATTGCAAGGTGACGTCGGCTGGTGGGCCGGTGCTGAGAGCTGGCCCGCCTGCCCAAGCACCTATGGTCGAGCAACAAGCGCCGTGACTTGATCTGGGGAAGGCGTAGGCAGAGTGAGCACAACAACTCGACGGGACCGGCTTCGCATCCAGATGTCACAAGATGTCCGAGCTGTCGCGCGGGAGATCATTACAAAGCAGGGGGTAGAAGCGCTCACTCTCGCCGAGATCGCGCGCAGGGTGGGAGTGACGCCAGCAGCGCTTTACCGGCACTTTATGGATTTGGCAGACATTGTCCGGCACACAGCCCGGGACATCACCGACGAAGTCACGCGTGAACTGCAGGCGGCAGTCGACGCCGAGAATGAAACCGACTTCGCCGCACGCATGATCGCGCCCACCCGTGTATTTCGCAGCTGGTCCCTTGCCCACCGGCAGGAGTTCAGTCTGCTGTTCGGGACGCCTACATCCGCTGCAGGCGATGCACAGGCCGAAATGACCAGCGAGTGGGTACGCAAGCTCGCCGGGGTGTGGGGGCCGGTGTTTGTACAGCTCTGGGCCACACGGCCCTATCCGATCTTCGAGGACGATGAGCTTGACCCGCGTCTGCGGCAGCAGATGACCGAGTACCGTGACGCCACCGGGGTGGAGATGCCGCTCGGCGCACTCGTCGTCATGCTCTCCTGCTGGCGCTCGATCTACGGCCAGGTCGCGCTGGAGGTCTTCGATCATTTCGCCCCCCTGATTACCGACCAGGAACCCATGTTCGAGCTGCTGATGCAGGAGTTGATGTCCAGGATGGGGCTCGCCGCGGAGTACCGGCCCCCCATCCGAACGGGCGTCACCCCGGTATCAGCCCAGTAGCGTGCCGGTGAGAACGCTGCTGCCAGCCGCAAACGACGGGTGTCACGTGCGGCGACGTGCGGCGGGGTCGCGTTCTTTACGACACGACGAAGCGATTCACCTTCATCCTCACCGAGCAGGCTGTCAGATGACCGCTTCTGCCACCTGCCGCGATGGCGTTGCAGATTGACCGGCTGGCTTCACTGACCCACCTGGCGAATGTGAAGCTCGGCGTGATCCCGATGGTCGGATACAAGCCGATGGCTCCGATGGACACGTTCACCGTCTACGACAACACCCTGGCCACCGTTGAGAACACCACCGGTGTCGTGATCCTGAGAGATCCGAGAGACATCGAAATGCATCTGGATTTGTTCTCTACACTGGAGGGCTATGCGCTTTTCGGCGAGGAAGCCAGGACCCTATTGGCATCATGGACGACTGCCTGCCGTTCATGATCTTTAGTCCATGACGGGAAAGAACTACACAGCCGCCGCTTTCCAGGTCAATCATTTCCCCCATGACAGCGACCGAGCGAAACGAAATGTGGGTACGCGTCGGCGTGGGCCGGGGGCTGGAGTACCGCCGGACGTTCGGCTCTGACGATGGCGGGCGCTCATGACGACCGTATGACTCTGCGGGTGTCACGTGATGGCGGCCGTACGTACGGCCCGGTGCGCACCGTGAAGGTGGCCCCGTGCAACGCGGTGATCTTAGGTGCGCCCACCAAGTACCCGCCTTGCGGTTGCGCTCACTGCACGGGGCGGCTGACCCCGCAGGAGTCGGCGTGATGTCCGGCTTAGGGCGGTGGGTACAACCCTTGCGCTCCAGTAGCTCCCGCACTCGCCCGCTGTCCCTTGCTTCCCGCCGGGCCCCGGCGGGAGTTCCCGAGAAGAGAGGTAGTCCGATGGTGGAAGAGAACACCGGTTCGGTGGCCCCCGAGCAGGGTGGCCTGCTCGTCGCGAAGCGGAAGATCGTGGCCGCGCGCACCCGCGCCGAGCAGGAGTCCGATGTCAGCAGTGGCCGTTCCGACGGCAACGACTGACGGGAGCGCCCACGGTGCTTGCAGCGCCTCGTGGGCGGGGCGTCTGGGCGGGGAGACGTTCCTCGCCCAGACGTACCACCGCTCTTACGCACACTTCCCCGGCGCCGCCGACGCGGCGGGCCTGTTCTCCTGGGGCCACCTGAACCGGATCATCGCTACGCAGCGGCTGGAGCCGCCCCGGCTGCGCCTGTCGGTCGACGGCGAGATGGTCCCGCTCCACCGCTACGCGATCCCGACCACGAACCGCCGCGCGGTCACCTGGTCCCGCATCCAACCGTCCGACTTCCACGCCCAACTCAGGGACGGAGCGTTGCTGGTCCTCGATGCGGTCGAAAAGATCCACCCCGCCGTGGGCGTGGCTGCCGAGGGCTGGAACGCTTCCTCGGGACTTCCGTGCAGGCCAACGTGTATGCGTCGTGGACCGAGCGGGAGGGCTTCGGCCGGCACTGGGACGACCATGATGTCGTCGTGGTCCAATTGCACGGCTCGAAGCGGTGGCGCTTGTACGGGATGACCCGTGAGGCTCCCACCTTCCGGGCCGTGGAGTCGCCGGAGGAACCGGAGGGCGACCCGGTGGCGGACCTCGTTCTGTCCCCGGGTGACGTGGTCTATCTGCCGCGCGGCTGGTGGCACGCGGTAACCGCTGACCAGGGGACAGAATCCCTTCACCTCACGTTCGGCATGGTCCCGCACACAGGGGCCGACCTGATGCTCTGGGCGTCGATCAACTCCGGGCGTCCCTCGCGCTGCGCAAGGACATCCCGCGCTTCGGTTCGCTGACAGAACAGTCGGACTTCATCGACGCCATGCGCAGTGAGGTGGCCGACATGATGGCTGACCGACGCCTCGTGGAGCGGTGGGCGGATTCGATCGACACGACCGATCTGGGCCACGCGATTCCCTCGTTGCCGTACGTGGACGGGCTCCCCGCACGGAGGGAGATCACGGTCAAGCTCACCGCTCCGAGGGGTTGCCTGACGCCGAACCGCGCACATGGCACGGTCACCTTCTCGGCGGCCGGTACTGCTTGGGACTTCGCCGAGTCCGCAGCCCCCGCGCTGGGAACACTGCTGACCAACCAGCCGACCACGCTTGGCGAGATGGCCGACTCCGCCGGGCTGGAGGTCAAGGACGTGGCCGAACTGGTCTCCGCCCTCATCGACGGCCATGCCGTCGCAGTCGTGGGGACCGCGCTGTGACGGCCGCGCTCTCTCTGGGGACATACCGCGTGCTGCCGTCAGCCAGGCGGCACGCACCGCCCTGGCTGACGGTAGCCCATGGGTGGACACCGCACCCAACTACGCACACGGCAGGGCGCACGAGGAGTTGCGCCCGATTCTCGGGGAGTACCCGACCGTTCGGGTAGCCACGAAGACGGGGTTCTTCAACGGAGGAACAAGGCCGCGCCGCCCTGGCTGAGGACGTGCTCGCCCAGAAGAGGCAGCCGGTAGGCACAGCCTTGAACTGGGCTTCGTCCGGTGGCAGACGGAGCGCTCGTTGGCCGTGGTCGGCCCCGTGGACCTGGTCTTCGTGCACAACCCCGAGCACCACAGGCACAACCTTGACCGTGCCCGGAGCTTCCGGCTGCACGACTGGCGGCAGCGCAAGATCCTCCGGGTGGTCCCACCATCTCCTCGTGAGAACCGGCTGCCACAGCCCGAGTGGCTGTTCGCGGACTGCTCGAGGAGGCTGCTGGCCGCGCGGCGGGTGCGGGTGATCAAGATGTCCCGCAGAACCTCACCGGCGGTGGACGCTGACGGCATAGCCGCCTCCGTCATAAGGATCAGCATCCCAGGTGGCGAAGCGGTCGACGAAGGTGAGGTCGGCCGCGGCGCAGCACTCGTCGTACTCTGGCAGGGTGATGCTGGGCGGCACCGGCAGGTGGGCCTCGTCCAGGCCGAAGCCGGCGACGATCAGACCGCCCGGGCGCAGAGCCGCGGCCAGGCGCTCGACCACTGTGGCCTCGGTGCCGGCAGCGAGCAGCGGGAAAACGTTGCCTGCCGCGACCACGAGATCGAAGTCGGCGGCGATGCCGAGCAGGTCCGGGTCGAACCCGGCCAAATCGACCTGGAACCAGGGCAATCCCGGCGCCACCTTCTGCGCCACCGCCAGCATCGACGCATCAAGATCCACCCCGACGCAGTCGTACCCCAGCTCCGCAAGCTGGATCATGACCCGTCCGGTACCGCACCCGGCGTCCAACACCCGCGCTCCGGCAGGCACGAGCGCCGCACAGAACCGCGCCTCACCGTGCATATCCTTCCCGCTACCGGCCAGGGCCGCGAACCGCGCAGCGTAGTCCTGCCCGGACGTTCCCCCGGTCAACTCCTCCCAACGGCTCATGACAGCAAGCATAGGCCGACCGTGTGCCGCCCGAAGATGCGACTCAGCTCGCGGCGCTGGAGGACGTCGCAGTGGTTCCGTATCCCACCCGCCCTGCCACATGCAACAATGCAGCGCTTGGTGAAGAGTGCACTGGTTCATGGGAACGCTGGCAGCTTTTCTCAGTCGGCGGCGCGGGCTGTGGCGAGGCCGGCGAGGAGTCGCTGTCCGTCAACGTCGTGCGGTCAGCCAATCACCTCGAACCGGGTGACGCTGCGCTCCGCCAGCTCGGGCAGGGCCTCGCCGAGGACGTAGGACTTGAAGGTCTCGGTCTCCCGGTGCTCCTCGTAACCGGACGCGTCGGTGTACTTCTCGTACAGCACGAAGGTGTCCGGATCCTCGACGCTCACGTGCGCCTCGAACTGCAGCATCTTCTCCTCGGCGCGATTGAGCGGCGCCACCGTCTCCAGGATCTTCCGGATGCGCGCGGCCCGGCCGGGCTTGGCCTTCCAGGTCGCGATGACCACGTGGGGCATGACTGTGTCCTTTCTCGTCAGAAGTGGGTGAAACCGACGGCGCGGAGCTGATCGCGGCCGTCTTCGCTGATGTCGGCCGGCCGCCACGCCGGCAGCCAGGACCACTCGATGTGGAAGTCCGGCACGAGAGGGGACTCCTCCAGGAGCACCGTGCGGATCTGGTCCCGCATCACCTGGGTCAGCGGGCAGGCGGCCGAGGTCAGGGTCATCGTGATGATCGCGTCACCGTTGGCGGCCACCTGGATGTCGCGGACGAAGCCCAGATCCACGATGTTGACACCGAGGTCCGGGTCGATCACCTCGTACAGGGCGTCACGGACCGCGGCGGCACGGATGTCGGGCGGACCGGCCGCCGACGGGGCGGGTGGCGCTTCCTCTCGCGGGGCCGGGTCCGCATCGACATCCTCGGGAAGACCGTGCAGCCCTGCCGGCCGCAGCTCGATCCGCACGTCGGAGGTGGGACTGCTGATCCAGTCAGCCTTGCCGTGTGCCTTGCGGCGGACCCGAACGATGTCCTCGGCCGTGTCCGCGGTGCCGCCGAGCACGACCAGCTGCTCGGCGCCGAGGCCGGCCCGCCCTGCCCGGGCGAGTGCCTTGTCGATCAGGCGTGCCACCGGTTCACAGGTCCGGCCGGGGCCGAGCCTCAGCTTCGCCACGGCCTGGACGGCCGTCAGCCCGCTGACCGATTCGAGCGCGGCGCGGGCGTCGGCCGCGGCGACCCGGGCCTGCCGCTCGTGGACTGTCAACACTCCGACACTGGTCATGATGGTTCCTTCTCCGGTCGTGGGATCAGACTCGGGCGGGCGGCCCCGCGGGTCCGCGGCACCAGCCGCTTGAGCGGGACCGACTCGTCCCGCAGCTGCTCGGCGTTCACCTGGTGCGGCTCGAACAGCAGGCGCCGCACCGCCAGCACGTCGCCGGGCCGGTTCAGCGAGATCACGCCCCGGATCCGGTCGCCGGACAAGGAGAAGGCGGAGAAGCTCCGCTCCGCCAGCGAGCCGCGGATCACCAGGCCGGCCGGATCCCGCGGCCGGCCTGCCGCCTGCAGGCTGTGCTCGTACTGGTCGGACCAGAACCAGTAGGTGTCGGCGTGCCCCTCGCTCGCGCCGGTCAGCGTGGCGGCGACGTTCGCGCCCTGGCGCAGCGCGTTGTCGTGGTGCTCGACGCGGATCCGGCTGCGGTAGACCGGGTGGTACTGGGCGGCGACGTCCCCGACCGCGTACACGCCGGGCGCCGTGGTCCGCCCGTACTCGTCGACCACGATCCCGTTGCCGGTGGCGAGCCCGGCCCGCACGGCGAGCTCCACATTGGGCTCGGATCCCACGCTCACCAGCACCAGATCGCATTCCACCCGCTCGCCGAGGTTGGTGGTCAGCAAGAGCCCGTCCCGGGTGCGCGTGAGCGAGGTGGCGTACTCGCCCGGTCGGACGTCCACGCCGTGCTCCCGGTGGACCTCCGTCAGAACGGTCCCGATCGCCGAACCGAGAGCCCGCTCCAGCGGAGTTCCGGCCGGCTCGAGCACGGTGACGTGCTTGCCGAGCCCGGCCGCGGTGGCGGCGACCTCGCAGCCCACGAAGCCCGCGCCGAGGACGACGAGGCGCTGCGACCACGCGAGTTCGGCATGCAGCCGCCTCGCGTCCGCGGCGGTGCGCAGATGGTGCACGCGTTCACCGTCGAACCCGGGCAGCTTCCGTGGCCGCAGGCCGGTGGCGAGCACCAACGCGTCGTAGCCCAGCCGCTCGCCGGTGGACAGCGTCACCGACCGCGCGCCCGGATCGAACGACGCGACCCGGGTGCCCAACCGGAGCTCGACCTCGTGCTCGCCGTACCACGCGGGTTCGCGGGCCTGCAGCTCGCCGAAGTCCGCGGCCCCTGCAAGGAACCCCTTCGACAGCAAAGGCCGCTCGTACGGCGGGTCCGGCTCTTCGCCGATCAGCACGATCTGCCCGTCGAACCCGCGCCGGCGCAGATGGGAGGCGGCCGACGCGGCCGCGACGCCGCCTCCCACGAGCAGGTAGCGCCGCGTGCTCATCCGACGTCCACCAGGATCATGCCGTCCTCGCTCACCCGACACGGGAAAGCGGTCAGCCGGCAATTGTCCGGATTGACGCCCCGGCCGTCGCGGGCGTCGAAGACCCACATGTGGCGCATGCAGGTGATCTCCCGTCCGTCGAAGTCGGCTTCGTCGAGCGCCCACGCCTGGTGCGGACACTTGTTCTCGTAGGCGCGGATCTCACCGTCCACGTTGACCAACAGGATCTTCTTGCCACCGATCTCGACGGGCTCCTTCTCGCCCTCCCAGAGGTCCTCGAGCGCCATGGCTTCCTGCCACTGACCGGTCATCGCGCTGCTCATCGCCATCCCTCGAACACCCTGGCGTGGAAGGCCTCGCGAGCGGCCCGGGCACCGGCGGCCACCTCCCCGGCGTCGCGACCGCGCTCCGGCCGGGACTGCAGGAGCCCGCCCAGCCCCGCGGCGGCTTCGTCGGCGATCGGGGTCCAGCGCCTAATCCAGCGCCGCAGCGCCTCCTCGTTGCCCGGCTGCTGCCCCACGCAGAACGACCCCAGTGCCGCGCTCCACCGGTTGCGCCGGTCGTTGTCCGCCTGCAGGAACGAGGCCAGCAGCCACGACAGTTGGTCGCCGTTGTCACGGGAGACCTCCCGGAACTGGCGGATCAGCACGTCGTCCAGGGTGGGCGCGAGCACCAGGTTGAGCGCCGTGAACGCCTCGCCCCAGTCATAGGCGATCAGCGCCTTCTCGATCGCCCGGCGGGCCGGTTGCCAGCTCTCGTCCGTCTCCCAGGCCCGCCGCTCACTCTCGCCGATCCCCGAGTCCGGGTGGGCGAGCTGCAACTCCCTGGTGCGGTACGCGGTGAGCGTGACCCGCCGCAGGAAGTCCGCGGCCGCGAACCCCGCGGCGTTCGTGATGTAGGACGTCGGCGCCATGTACCCGACGTAGGCCTCGATCTGCTGGCAACCGTGGACCAGGTACCGGGACGGGGTGTACAGAGAACCCAGCAGCGCCAGTTGCCCGGGCGAGAGTGCGCGGTCCGCCTCCGCCTCGGCGTACTCCTCGAGCACGCCGCCGGTCTTCGCCTCGGCGTCGGCCTGCATCGAGACGTAGGCGCGGTAGGTCAGCGAGTCCGGGTCGCGGAACTGCTCCCAGTCCTCGGCCCGGAGCGGCGAGTTCTCCCGGTAGGTGAGGAACCACAGGTTCGCCGGCGACGACGGGTTCTGCTCGAACGCGGCAAGCCGGTTCGACCGGGTCGTCCAGTTCTGGGCGTGGGTCATCACCTCGTACTCGCTCGGCATCCTCCGGACGTCGCCGAAGGCGCTGAACGTACGGCGGGGACGCGGCTTCTTCGCCGGAACGGTCATCGGTCACTCCCTTCCCGCCAGGGCGTCGCGGCGGGCGGACACCTTCTCCCAGGTGATCGAGTCGCTGGTGGTGATGATTCGGCCGTTGAACGAGGACATGATCGCCTCGAGCGAGCGGATCGCGTAGTCGGCGCCCAGGTAGGCGCGCAGGGTCTCCTGGGTGAGGGTGATGCGGTCCTCTGCCTGCACCCGGACGTAGGAGCCGCGGTCGATGACCTCGATCTCCTTTCCGGGGTTGTCGTCTTCGATCGCCGCGACGACCTTGTCGATCTCGTCCCCCATGCGCAGGATGGGGCCGACAGGATTCTTCACTTCGTTCCCTTCGGCAGGTCGTACTCCACGCGGACGTGGTCGTGCGGCTCGATTCCCGCCTCGGCCACCGTCATCTCCGGGGGCAGACGCCGGCCGCGGTGGAAGACCACCTTCTCGTAGGGCAGGGCCCGCACCCGCTTGCCCTCGACGTGGTGCGCGACCGCCGCGGCGACCTCCCGGACGGTGTTCGCGGTGGTGACCGGCACCAGGATCTGAACGAAATCGGTGGCGAAGATCGCGTTGAGCGGTACCAGCTGCGGTGGCCGGTCCTGCAAGTCGCGTTCGGCGGAGGCCTTGTCGGTCATGACTCCTCGCTCTCGGCCGAAGCCAGGGCCAGACCGGTCGCGGAGCGGCCGACGTAGTCCTTCGTCCAGGCGGCGTAGTCCGGGTCGTCGCCCATCACGTCCGGGGTCAGGCCCATGTAGCCGAGAATGCCGCCGACGTCCATGGGCTGGATCTGGCCGGCCAGGAACCGGTCGATCACCGTCTCGTGATTGACGTTGTCGCGGTCCTTCCACCAGATCTGCCGACAGGCGTTGGTGCAGAAGTGGTAGGTCCTGCCGTCGTACTTCAGCGACCAGTCACGTACGCGCCAGCTGCCGTCGCGCGACTGCGTCGCGTTGCACGCCGGCAGGTGGCACATGTTGCACAGCCAAGGCAGGGTCTCCGGCAGCGTCGCCTCGACGTTGTTGGCGTTGATGTTGTCGATGATGACGTCCCACTTGTCGCCGTAGACGCCCTCCCAGTTCGGGTACTTCTCGCGCAGCCACTCACGCTCGTCCTTGCTCACCCCGGCCTTCGGCCGCCACCAGATGGTCGGCCGCCAGAACCACAGGCCCATGTGCAGCGCGTGGTGCCAGGTGTCGAGGCCGCGCATGAACTCGTCCCAGAACCACGGCTTTTTCAGTCCGTAATCCTGGATGGTCCGGATGTACTGGTCGATGATCCACTCTTCCATGAACTCCCGGTAGGACTGCTTACGGTGCTCCAGCGGGGTGTAGTAGTCCATGGCCGGGCCGGTGAGCGCGGCGAACGCGCGGGCGGAGCCCCAGAAGCTCTTCTCGATGACCCACTGGGCGCGCACCGGGTCGTGCTCGACCAGGATCTCCAGCGTCGGGCCGCCCTGCTGGGAGTGGCGTGCCTCGTCGGTCTGGATCGAGGAGATCATGTTCGCGAAGTTGACGTCGCCGGACTGCAGCGCGTCCGCCGACAGGGCGACGAACTGGAGGTTGGTGAAGCCGGTCTCGAAGGTGAACGGCAGCTCGATCGCCAGGTCGACCACGTTCGGCGCGATCATCATGCCGTCGAACAGGTTCCGCAGCGAGATCGGCACCCAGCAGTTGGTGTGGAACGTCTTCTGTGTCCAGTCGTACTGCGGGTCCTTGCCGATGAACTCGTGGCCGAAGAAGGTGGTGATCTGCGAGTGCCGCAGTTCGTCCAGTTGCCCGAAGGTGGCCATGTTCCGCCAGGCGCCGTTGAGCCCGAAGCGGGCCATCTTCAGCTCACCCAGCATCGCGGCGTACTCGACGAGGGCGACCCCCCCGAAGTGCATCTTGGTGGAGGACTTCCAGCCCTCGTCGAGAGTGTCGAACGAACTGGACCGCTGCAGCGCCGCCTTCACCGCGTAGGCCGCGGACTCCTTCTCACGCTGGGTCGCTACGTATTCGGGGTAGGTGACCTTGTAGTCCTCCTCCCACTTCAGCCAGGCCTCCCGCGGCACCTTTCCGGTGCCGCTGTGCCATTCCGGATACACCGCCTCGTCGTCGACGTAGGAGAAGGTCCAGTCGACGTCGCGGACGAAGTGCTGCCACTCTTCTCGCTTCAGCAGGCTCATCTGGTGTCCCTCGGTTCCTTTCTCAGTCGACTTCGAGATGCCCGAGCTGGGTGTTGATGCCGGCGTTGTTCCAGTAGGCCTTCACCTTGTCGATGAGTCCCGACTCGTCGACGTGGAAGAGGAACAGGTGGGGTTCACGGAACTTCTTGCCCTGCGGGGCGGCCAGCGCCCACGCGATCTGCTGCGTACCCCCGATGTCGCAGGTCACCACGACGTCGCCGTGCTCGTTCGCATCGACGGTGTGCACCTCGTTGAACAGATCGGGGAAGGAGTTGATCAGCCCGGTCCAGATGACCTTGCCGATCGTCCGCACCTTGCCGTCCCCGCGCAGCACGCGCTGCTTTCCCCACAGTTCGAAGGGGACGTAGGAGAAGTCGGCGTTGTCCGTGCACTTCTCGACCATCGCCTCGACGTCGTGGCGCCGGTAGGCGTCGAAGAAATCGGAGACGACCTGGGCGGCGGTCCGGCTGCGACTCGTCATGTCCGTGGTTGTCATCTTCGTCCTCACACGATCGCGATCTGGTCGACCCGTTTGACGGCGAGGCGCCGGTAGAGCTGGCCCTGGCACCAGTACACGCCGACTGCTGTGATCCGCCCGGCGGCGACGGTGAACCGCCACGCCTGGTCGAGGTCGAGGTGCTTCTCCTGGTTGACCACCCCGAGGTAGTCGCGGGCCTGGGTCCCCTCGACCTTGAGCTCGACGGTGACCACGGAGCCCGTCGGGATGACGTTGAGCACGGTCACGCGCAGGTCGGGGAACGCGGCCACGATCTCGCCCAGGAGGCCGCGCAGGTCGTCGAACCCGCCCGCCCGCACGCCGAGCGGGAACACGTCGGCCTGTACTGAACCGTCCACTACCGACATCGCGGTCTCCACGTCACCGAGTTGGAACGCGGTGAGGAAGGCCTGCACGGTCTGTTCCGGTGTCATGTCCACTTTCTTCCGCTCCTGGGTGTCGGTCGGCCGGGGGCGACGCCTGAACACCCTCACCGGATGCCCAGGGCCTTCAGCACGGCATCGGCGGTCGCCTCGGTCGAGCCCGGGTTCTGGCCGGTGATCAGGTTGCGGTCGACCACGACGTGCGAGACCCACGCCGAAGGGGCGTCGTCGAACACGGCGCCGGCGTTCTTCAGCGCGGCGTCCAGATACCACTGCATACCGATCCGGCCCGGCGCCGTCTGGTCCTCCTCCTCGTCGGTGAAGCAGGTCATGCGGTAGCCGTCGAACAGCCACTGGCCGTCCTCCCGCTCCGGCGCGGACAGCAGCAGCGCCGGGCCGTGGCACAGCGTCGCGATCGGCGCGCCCTTGTCGTGCAGGATCTTCAAGAGCCGTCCGGCGTCCGGGTTGTCCGCGAGGTCGACCATCGGCCCGTGCCCGCCCGGGGCGAACACCGCGTCGAATTCGGCGAGTCGGGAGTCGCTCAGGCCTGCCAGCGAGACCGGGGCGCGAAAGCCGGGGATCGCGTCGAGCTTGCGCTTGCGCTCGGCCGACAGCGCACGGGCGTCCTCCTCGAGTTCGTCCACGGCCGCCTGGATCTCCGCCCGGGACAGTCCTCTGTCGAGTGCCTCGGTGACCATCACCTCGGGCAGTTGGCGATCCTCCCGCCACGCGATCTTCGCCGCCTTGCTGACGAGCGCGTGCGCGTCGGCGGAGGTGGCACCGCGTTCCCTGAGCCGCTCGGCGATGCGGCGGCCGGCGACCAGGCCCAGCTCCGTCGTGTGGTGCAGCGTGATCCAGATGTCGTCCGGGTCGTGGTGGAACGTACGGGTCACCGAGGCGAAGAAGTCCAGGTCCTGCTCGGGATAGTGGAAGAAGTACTCGAGCCCATAGGGGTCGGCCGTCGGCGGCCGGCCGTCCGGAGTGAGGACGACGACGTCGGCTCCGGCGGCGATGAACTTCTCGTAGGGCTTGATGGCCTCCTCGGCGAAGTAGCCGGTGGGATGGGTGGCGCCGTCGGCGAGAGCGATTTCACTCGCACTCGAGACGAGATAAGCAATACGGGGCATGGCAACTCCTGTCCAGCAGTGAGCGGCGACCGTTGAGGAACGGTATCCGCGCTGTCGCGTCCGCCGAATCAAAGATTCCTGCGGGAGTCGTGCGTATTCCGATACGGCGACGGCGGAGTGTGCGGGATCCGGCTGAGCTGTACCGGATTCCGGTTGAAGAAGCCCGTCCGGCGGCATTGTGCGGTTACCGTCGGTCCCGGTTACCTCATTCGGAACGAGGGACCTCCGAGCCATCCGAAGCAGAGAGGGCTTTTCATGACACGCGTACTTTTCGCCGTGTCCGGCGTGGACTATTGGACGCTCGCAGACGGCACCCGGCACCCGTGCGGCTTCTGGCCCGAGGAACTGGCCGTCCCGCACGAGATCTTCCGCCGGGCCGGCTTCGACCTCACGATCGCCACTCCCGGCGCGGCCA
This sequence comes from Streptomyces sp. HSS9-12, assembly GCF_054963655.1. Classification (NCBI taxonomy): domain Bacteria; kingdom Bacillati; phylum Actinomycetota; class Actinomycetes; order Kitasatosporales; family Streptomycetaceae; genus Streptomyces; species Streptomyces sp. HSS9-12. Next base: position 23,923 of record NZ_JBUEGC010000038.1, read on the forward strand.
TGCCCACAGCGGACGAGGCCGGCTTCTCGGCCGCGATGAACGCCGGTTCCGAGGAGCCGGGCCGGCGTTTCCGCGCCTACCTGGACAGCATCTCCGACGAACTCCGCGCGCCCGCGGACCTGGACCGGGTGGACGTGGCTGCTTTCGACTTCGTCTTCGTGCCCGGCGGGCACGGCCCGATGGAGGATCTGGCCGTGTCCGAGGCGTTCGGCACACTGCTACGCGGGTTCACCGAGGCGGGCAAGGGCGTCGCGGCGGTGTGCCACGGCCCCGCCGCCTTGCTGCCCGCCCGGGACCCGAGCGGGAACTGGCTGTTCGCCGGCCGACGGGTGACCGGTTTCAGCAATACGGAGGAGGCACAGGTGGGCCTGGCGGAGAAGGCCGCCTGGTGCCTGGAGGACCGGCTCCTGAGCTCCGGAGGCAGGTTCGAGCAGAGCGGTACGCCGTGGCAGCCGCACGTCGTGGTGGACGGAAACCTCTACACCGGACAGAACCCGGCGTCCTCCACTCCCCTCGCCGACCGGCTCGTCGCCGAGCACGCCGCGCTCGGCGCCGCTCGCTAGCAGCGCCGGGGTGCCCGTTCTCCGGGCACCCCGCGCGGCGCGCTCACGCTTTCCGCACGCGCAGGTCCCTCCTGAGCGAATCGAGGTCGCAGTACGCACGGGGGCTGGCGCCGAACCGGTCGCGGAACTCGTTGATGAAATGCGAAGTGCTCGAGTAGCCGACCGCGCGCGACACCTGCGTGACGCTCAGCTCGCCCTCGAGCAGCAGCTCCCGCGCACGGTTGAGCCGCATCTCCTTCACGAACCGGTACGGCGACTTCCCCGTCACGTCGCGGAACAGATGGGAGAACGCCGACGGACTCAGCGCCACCCGCTCCGCGAGGTCACTGACCGTCAGCGGCTCCGACATGTTCTCCTGCACGTAGGAGATGACCTCGCTGAGCGGATTGCTCGCCACCTCCATGGCCGCCACTTCCAGGAGCCGGGCATACTGCTCGGCCTGCAGTACCCGGTACACCATCTCCTGGAGGTACACCGGGGCCAGCACGCGCCGGTCCGCTCCGGAGTAGGTGGCGCGGAGGAACCGGACCATCGCGCCCACGAGGCTGCGGTCGAGCGGGGTGACGAACGCGCTCTCGGGTTTTCCCTGCGGTGGCCGGCCGAAGGTCGTCGTGCGCCGGTCGAAGATGTCGGCCGAGATGCGCCGCACCAGGTTGGGATCGATCTGCAGCACCAGCGACAGGAACGGCTTCGCCTGGGTGGCTTCGAGGACCTCGGCGGTGAAATTACGGCTGTTGCTCAGAACGAGGTAGTTGAATGCGTCGTAGACATACTCCTGGTCGTCGACCACGACGCACTTCCGGCCCTGCGCGACGATGCACAACGACAGCGACATCACCTCGTCCCAGTGAGGCGCGGTCGGCTGGGTGAACCGATAGAAGGTCAGCCCCGGCCATCCACCCGGGTTGCCGCCGATCTCCGGGGCCCGGGTGCGGATCTCCGCGAGCAGGTCTCCGGGTGTGTGGGTCTCGTCGAGCAGGTGAAGCGCATCAGTCACGGTCGCGTTCCTCCGACGTCATCGACGGGTACGATACCGGCCTCCAGGCGGGCGTTCGCGCTAGCCGTAACGGCAGGTGACTCAGAAGCTACGACAACGCGGCGGCTGTGACGATGCCGGTTACCGCTGAATTACTGCGGATTCCACCGGCGTTGCGCGACGCAGAACCAACCGCGAGCGAACACCCGGTCGGACGTCCCGCCCTGGTACCCCGCACCACCGGGACCGTCCGTCGCGGGCCCGCGCCGAGGTGTGTGCGAACACCGGGACGGCAGCGGCCGGCCGTCATTCAGCGGGTCGTGGTCGCGCGCTCGATGTCGAGCGCGCCCATCCGCGCTGCGACTCCTGCCCCACCTTGATGGCACCGAGGGAACCCCAGCACGGCGCCGGTGAGATTCCGGTCGACCGGAGATGGACACCCCCTGCGGAGGTCTCCCCGGTGTCGCCACGGGACGTCGTGGAGTATCCGCCCAGCATCTCCGCCGACACGCGTGTGACGAGCACGGAGTCGACCTGCGGCACGAAGAAGAGAAACGGCTTCTCGCGACATGCCCCGAAAATCTCCACCTGGAACTTCATTCCCTCGCTCAGCACGAGACAGTGGAACGGGGCGTAGTGACAGCCACGGCCCCCAACCCATTCGGATTTGTCGGGGCCGCCACGGGGTGCGCACCTGGCGATATCGGCGACCGGCTCTCCGCCCGGCCCGCGTTTCTCGCATCGAATGGGCACGTTCGCAGCAGGATTCCGCATAGCCGTGAAGCCGCCCGACGGCTAGTGTCCTTCTGCGGTAAGGGGCAGCCACCGTCTCGAGGTTGACCCGTATGCGGCTCCGGGAGATGAAGAGGTATCGATGAGCATCGAGAACCGCCCGAAGATCGAGGGCGTGCACCACTTTTCGCCGACCGTGACCGACATCGACCGCAGCCTCGAGTGGTATCAGCGCGTCTTCGGCCTCGAACGTGTTCCGGTCAAATTCCCGCATTACGAGGACGAGGACGCGGGATACGCCGTCCTGTTGACCGACCCGCACTCCAAATTGGCCATCGGGTTGCACCATCACGACGAGAACGCCGGCGAAGGCTTCGACGAGCGACGCACAGGGCTCGACCACATCGCGTTCTCCGTGGCGGGCCGGGACGAGCTGACCTCGTGGGTGAGCTGGCTGGACGAGCTGGGCGTCGATCACTCGCCCATCACCGACATGACCGAACCGTTCCATTATTCGGTCCTGGTGTTCCGAGACCCCGACGACATCCAGCTGGAGCTCTTCGCGCTGGGTTGACCACACCCACCCGGCAGCCGTCCGAGGCGCCGGGCGTCGTCCCGTTCGTCAACAGGTCAAGGTCGTCCCGTTCGTCAACAGGTCAAGGAGGCCATCCATGCGAGCCGATTTCGACGCCGGATTGGCTGCCCTGTCGTTCGAGCCACTGACCCCGACCGCATACCTCGACAGGGCGGCAGCCGCGCATGGTGATCGGGTCGCGGTGATCGACGGCGACCAGCGCTGGACGTACGCGCAGCTGCACCGTCGCTGCCGACAGTTGGCGGGCGCGCTCCACCCGCTCACCGGCGGCCGCCCGGTCGCCGTGCTCGCTCCCAACACCCACGTACTGCTCGAGGCGCATTTCGGCGTGCCCTGGGCGGGGGTACCACTGGTCGCGATGAACACCCGCCTGTCCGCGGGCGAAATCGGTTACATCCTCGGCCATTCGGAGGCCGCCGTACTCGTCTACGACCCGGCGCTCGAGCCCCTGGTCGGCCCTGCGCTCGCACGGGCGAACACGGCGCCGCTCACGATCAAGGCGGGGGCGGAGTACGAGGAGCTGCTCGCCGGCGCCACTCCTCGTCAGGCGAGGGCCGAAGACGAGCGGTCCCTGCTGTCCATCAACTACACCTCGGGCACCACCGGCATGCCGAAGGGCGTGATGTATCACCACCGTGGTGCCTACCTCCAGGCGCTGGCGATGGTGGGGCACACCGGGCTGTCGCCGTCGGCGGTGCATCTATGGACGCTGCCGATGTTCCACTGCAACGGCTGGTGCTTCCCGTGGGCGGTGACGGCGGCCGCTGCCACTCATGTGTGCCTGCCGAAACCGGAGCCCGCCGAGGTGTGGCGGCTGATCCACGAAGAGGGGGTCACCCACCTCAACGCCGCACCGACCGTCCTTTCCATGCTGGCCTACGCGCCGGAGGCCGAACCCGTCGGGACGACCGTGCGGGTGGCGACGGGAGGCTCACCGCCCAGCCCGGCAATACTGCGCCGGATGCGGGAACTCGGCTTCGAGGTGACGCATCTCTATGGGCTGACCGAGACGTTCGGCCCCGCGATGATCTGTGACTGGCGTCCGGAGTGGAACAACCTCGACGCGGGCGCGCAGGCCCGGCTCAAGGCGAGGCAGGGGGTCGGGAACATGATCTCGTGCCAGGCCCGCGTGGTGGCCGAAGACGGCTCGGAGGTTCCCGCCGACGGGCGGACCCTCGGCGAGATCACGCTGCGAGGGAACAACGTCATGCTCGGCTACTTCAAGGACGAGCCCGCCACCCGACGTGCCGTGCTGGACGGCTGGTTCCGGACGGGTGATCTCGGGGTGGTCCATTCCGACGGTTACGTCGAGCTGCGGGACCGGAGCAAGGACGTGATCATCTCCGGTGGAGAGAACATCGCCTCCGTCGAGGTGGAGCAGGTGATGGCCGAACATCCTGCGGTGCTCGAGGTGGCGGTCGTCGCCAGGCCCGACGAACGCTGGGGCGAGGTACCCGCGGCCTATGTGACGCTGCACGACGGGGCCGTCGTGACCGAGGGCGAGCTGATCGCGTTCGTCCGGGAACGGCTTGCCCGGTTCAAGGCGCCGAAAACGGTCGTCTTCGGTCCCCTGCCCAAGACCTCCACCGGCAAGATCCAGAAGTACCTGCTCCGGCAGGAATCCTGGGCGGGTTCGGCACAGCGGTTCCCTTGAACGACGGCTTGTGTGAGTCTCCCGGAGTTCGGTCGACCCCGGATGGGACACACCCCGCCCCAACTGCATACTTTCGATACGCCGATGCCAAGGCAGCGACGAAACGTTGACCGGAACATCGGCCACGCGGCAATGACCGGTATGAAACTGTGCAGACCGCGGTCGATCCAGCAAGAATCCAGCGATCGACGCTGCCCTTGCCGATGACCTCATCCGCCCCGGTGAGAGTCGGCAAGCGGTGATCCGTGGGACGTCGACCGCGTCGCCCAAGTCGGCGCTTCAGGCATCCTGCGCTGTGACCTCTGCAGTCGCCGCATGGAATCCTGCTGGTCGAACGGGCACCCCGCGTACCGCTGCCGCCACGGCCACACCACAGCCCACCAGCGCCAGCCCCACCGGCCTCGCAACGCCTTCGTCCGCGAAGACCGCATCCAGCCCCACCTCCCCGCACTCGCCCTCCGACTCACCGCCGCCCTCGGCCCGCCACCGCCCGATGCCACGCAGATCCCCCAGCTGCTCCGTACTGCTGGAATCACTCTCAGCTACGACCCGCACTCCAAGACCCTGACCGCCGACACACCCACCAGAGAAAGGATCTTCATCGGCTGACACGCCCCCGCCCGCGCCAGCAGAAAGGAGACCCCGATATGCCGAACGCCCGCCCTGGAGGCCAGGAACGGGCGACGATCTCTGCTGCCCGGAAACTGGGCAGCATGTACAAGATGTGTGTCCGAGGGGGGACTTGAACCCCCACGCCCGATAAAGGGCACTAGCACCTCAAGCTAGCGCGTCTGCCATTCCGCCACCCGGACCGGTGAGCCGCCCCGGTTTCCCGCGGCGACAGCAACAACGATACCAGGGGTTCGAAGCGCCTTTCACCTGCGTATCCGTGGCCGATGCCCTGCCAGTACTACGCCCAGTAACGATCCGGCACCGTACGCAACCCGCGGAGGGGGCCCGGGAGCGCACGGTGCCGGGGCGGTGGGGCGGCTCCGCCGGCCGCTACTCGGGCATCAGGTGGTACTCGGGGAAGTTCCCCGGCAGTCGCTCGTCCGCCGGGCCCTCCGTGACCGCCCGTACCAGCAGCTCGCCGCCGACGAAGGCGCCGCGCCAGGAGGCGCCGAAGCCGCCGAACAGCTCGTCGCGGTCACCGCGGGAGCGCGGCTTGCCCAGGCCCACCTTGAAGGCGCGGATCTCGGTCGCCAGGCGGTCGGCGGTCTCCTTGTCGTCGCAGGACAGGCTGGCGACGAGCGCCCCGTTGCTGGCATTCATGGCGGCCAGCAGCTCCGCCTCGGTGTCGACCAGAACGATGGTGTCGACCGGGCCGAACGGCTCGGCGTGGTGCAGCGGGGAGCTGGGCGGCGGGGCGAGCAGGGTGACCGGCGGCACATACGCGGAGGTGTCCTGGCCGGGGAGGAAGTGCCCGTCCGCGAGGTTGCCGCGGTGCAGCGGTACCGCGCCGCGGTCGATCGCCTCGGCGACGTGGTCGCTGAGCTCCTTGGCCTTGGCGGCGTTGATCAGCGGGCCGAAGTCCAGCTCGGGCAGGGGGTCGTCCGGGGCGGCGACGGCGAGCGGATGGCCGATGCGCACCGACCGTACGGCCGGCAGATACGCGGCGAGGAAGGCGTCGAAGAGGGAGCGCTGGACGACGAAACGCGGATAGGCCGTACAGCGCTGCTTGCCGTAGTCGAAGGTCTTGCGGATCTGGGCGGAGAGGGCGTCCCAGTCGGAGTAGTTCCAGATGCCCCAGCAGTTGAGGCCTTCCTGCTCCAGGATGTGCCGCTTGCCGAGGTCGGCGACGGCGGTGGCGACGCGGGCGCCGGTGTCGCGGCCGCCGACGAAGGACACGCAGCCGATCTCCGGGGAGCGCACCAGGGCCTCGGACAGTTCGCTGCCGCTGCCGCTGACCAGGGTTACGGGCACGCCCTCGCGGTGGATGAGCGCGCAGGCGAGGGTGAGGCAGGCGAGCCCCCCGTCGGTCGGGGTCTTGGCGATCACCGCGTTGCCCGCCAGCGCCTGGACGAGCATGGCGTGGACGAGCACGCTCATCGGGTAGTTCCAGCTGGCGATGTTGCTGACCGGGCCGTTGAGCGGAGTGCGGTCCCCGAGCATGTCCTCGATGCCGTCGACGTACCAGCGCACCCCGTCGATGGCGCGGTCCACATCGGCCTGTGCGAGCCGCCACGGCTTGCCGATCTCCCAGACCAGGAGCAGGGCGAGCAGCTCATGGTGTTCGGTGAGCGCGTCCAGGGCGGCGGCGATCCGGGCCCGGCGCTCCGGCAGCGGGAGCTGCCGCCAGGCGCGGTGCTGGTCGAGGGCGGCGCGTACGGCCTGCTGGGCGGTGGCGGAGTCCAGCCGCGGCGGGCCGGCGATGGGGCTGCCGTCGACGGGGGTCGTGGCGGGCAGGGCGCGGCCGTCGGCCTGCCACTGGCCGTTCCAGAGGTTCAGCACGCGGTCGTCCCGGAAGGCCTCGGGGGCGATGGCAAGACAGCGCTGCCAGGCGTCGGCCCAGGCGGTTCCGGGCTTCGAAGTGAGGGTGGATGCTGCCATCAGATGGTCTCCGCTCTCGTTGCACAGACGGGGGAGAAGAGGTGGCGCCTACCGAACGCTAGTGGTGTAGCGCGGTGCGGACATGCCTCCTCTCCAGGGTGAGGCCGATCTCACGCGGGCGCGATCAGAACCGAGAGCCTGGCGGACGGGCTCGGTCACGGTCGGTACAACGCTGACGCCTGCCGCCTCCCGTGCGGGCTTCTCGGCGGGGGCGGGGGCAGGGGCGGACATCCGGCAGGTACTCCCTTCCGTGACGGCCTTGCGCTCCTGGGCGAGGAAGATCGCCATGGGTTCAGCCTCCCTGCGTCGACGTGGCACGCACGACAGGTACCGGGCTGAGCCGGTTCGGCGGCGCTGCGGGCCGCCCCGTCCATGCTGTCGGCCTGGTGTACGGGCGGACCGGCGCGTTCGTTCAGGACCGCCCAGCGGGGACTGCGAGGGCCGCCTCCCTCACCGCACCCCGGTGACCCATGGCAACCTCTGCATCAGGGCTGCCGGCACGTACAGAAGCGAGAGGGAGCAGCGATGGGACGGGTCACCGAGCGACGGCGCCGAGCTGCCGGCCGCTCTCCCCGACCGGCTGCGGGCCGCAGCTCAGCCCTCGGGCTGCCGGCCGGCGTGGACGAGGCGCGCGAGGAGCTCGGTGAGCTGCTTGCGCTCCGCGGCGTCGAGCGGCGCCATGAGGGCGTCGTTGGCCCGGTCGCCCAGCTTCTCCAGGCGCTTGAGCCGCCGCTGCCCGGCTTTGGAGATGGCGATGGCGTTCTTGCGCCGGTCCTTGGGATCGGGCGTACGGGTCACCAGCCCCTCCTGCTGGAGGTCGTTGAGCACGGCGACCATGTCCTTGGGGTCGATACGGACCTTGCGGCCCAGCTCGGCCTGGGCGACCGGCCCGAGGGAGGCGACGGCGGACAGCACCGCATGGTGCGGCATCCGCACCCCTTCCTCGGCGAGCGCTTCGGCGACCAGCCGGTGCCCCTGCGCGGCGGCGCGGGCGAGGAGCCAGCTCGGCAGAGTCTGGATGCGCTCAAGGGGCGTCAACTCTTCAGCCATGACGGCACCTTACCGGTAAATCATTGGGCGACCCAATGAATCTCTCGCTATCGTTGGGGTGGCCAACGACCTGAGGGGGTGCCTGCCCATGCGCAGGGTCCGGTTTTACGAGCACGGCGGCCCGGAAGTGCTGCGGCTGGAAGAGGCGGAGCCGCCAGAGCCCGGCCCGGGAGAGATCCTGATCCGTACGCAGGCGATCGGCGTGAAGCTGCCGAGCCGCTCGCACCGTTCGGGCGCCTGGTGGTGTTCAGCTCCGGCGGAGGCACCATCGCGGCGCATGAGCTGCTGGCCGGGGCGAAGACGGTGGTCGGAATGTCGATGGCCCGCGTGTCGGCCGCTCATCCGGAACTGGTCGAGCAGCGCCGCCGGGAACTGTGGGAGCTGACCTTCGCCGGCCGGCTGCGTCCGGCCGTCCATGCCGAACTCCTCTTGGAACGCGCGGCGGAGGCGCACGCGATCATCGAGGCGCGCGCCAATCTGGGGAAGGTCGTACTGCGCACCGACTGAGTCGCGTTGCCGCGCCGTTTACCCGCCGCCGCCTTTGCCGGGTGGTCCCACGGGGAAAATTCCCGGTACGACGCCCCGGTCACGGCCGCGCGGGTGCTTGTGGGCGGGCTTCACCGGTCGTAACTTCGACGCACCGGGCAGGACATGGGACGTGGGATGTCCGGTTGTCGTGTGAAAGGACGTGTCATGGCGTCAGTTCTTCGTGCACGCGCAGGACGAGGGCGGCTCCGCGTATCGGCCTTACTCGCCGCCGTGGCGCTGCTCACCCTGACGGTTCCCCTGCGGGCCGTGGCCGCGGACAACGCCGCGGCCGCGGCGGGCAGCGAATTCGAGCAGCAGGTGCTGTTCAAGGCATCCCAGGATCCGGGCTATTCCTGTTTCCGGATTCCGGCGATCGTCAAGTCCACCCGGGGCACGCTGCTCGCCTTCGCCGAGGGCCGGGTGAACAACTGCGGTGATGCGGGGGACATAGACCTGGTCCTCAAGCGCTCCATCGACGGCGGCCGCACCTGGGGCCCGCTGCAGGTGATCGACAAGGGTAGCGGCGACACCCACGGCAACCCGGCGCCGATCGTGGACCGGCGTACCGGGCGGATCGTGCTCGCCACCACGTACAACAAGGGCCGCGACGACGCCAAGAGCTGTGATGTGCCCTGCGACCGGAAACCCCACTTCCAGTTCAGCGGCGACGACGGCGCCACCTGGTCGCAGCCGCAGGACCTGACCGAGTCGATCCGGCGGTCCACCTGGAACTCCTGGTACGCCACCGGCCCGGTGCACGGTATCCAGCTCACCCGCGGCCGGCACGCGGGACGGCTGGTGTTCGGAATAAACGCGGAGAGCCACAACGGGACCCGGATCACCGAGAACCACGCGGCGCTCATCCACAGCGACAACGGCGGGAAGAGCTGGCAGATCGGCGCGGTGGACAGCTGGCCGATAGCGGATGACGGAACATTCCGTCAAAAACCATCTGAAATGACCCTGCTGGAGCGGAGCGATGGCTCGATCTATGTGAACGGGCGGGAGCAGGACGGCACCGACCTCGGTCATCGCGACTACGCCATCAGCCGCGATGGCGGGGACAGCTTCGCCGCGCCGTTCCGGGCCATCCCCGACCTGTACACGCCGATGGTGCAGGGCGCGACGCTGCGCCTGCGCAGCTACGACACCGACGGCTACAGCCGGGTGCTGTTCTCCAGCCCCGCCGACCCGGACCGGCGCCGCACCATGACGATCCGCTCCTCGTACGACGAGGGTCGGACCTGGGAGAGCGTCGACCGCGGCAAGCGCGTGACGACGGACTGGTCCGGCTACTCCGACATGGTGGCGATCTCGCACGACGAGGTCGGCCTGATGTACGAGGGCGGGGCCGTCGACGCGCGGGACGAGATCCGCTTCGCCCGGTTCACCGAGGACTGGCTGGGCCCGCGCCGCAAGCCGGATCCGACGACGCCGGACTTCGCCCCGGGCGCCCGCGGCGGCACGGTGATCGGCGGCGCACAGCGTACGGACGGGCAGTTCGGCCGGGCCGTGGAGTTCGACGGCACGGACGACGCCGTACGGCTGCCCTGGCGCGACTCGCTGCAGCTGGGCAGCGGGGACTTCACCGCGAGCCTGTGGTTCCGCTACAGCGCGACGAGCGGCGACCAGCCATTCCTGTGGATGGGCGGCGTCGGCGCCCGCAACCCGCAGGTGTGGGTGCGGGGAGACCCGGCCCGGGGCCGGATCGTCGCGTTGATGACGGCCGTGAACGGCGCGGCGCCGGCCGCGACGGCCACGGTGAGCACCAGCGGGGCGTACAACGAGGGGCAGTGGCACCATCTGGCGCTGCTGCGCAGCGGCGGGCGGTTCACACTGTCCGTCGACGGCGCGCCGGTCTCGGTGCCGGATGTGCCGGGCACGGTCAGCCGGTCGTCGACGTTCGGTGTGCACCTGGGGCAGAAGGCGGACAGCCGGGGCTGGCTGACGGGGGCGCTGGATGAGGTCCGGGTTTACGACCGGGCGCTCAGCGACGACGAACTCGCCGCGGTGCGCAAGTCCAACGCCCCGATGATCCACCGCCCGGTCCTGTGGCTCCCCCTGGACCACGTCCTGCCCTGACCACCGGCGCTCCGCGCCGGGTTTCACTCCCGCCCGCCCCTGAATATCAGGGGCGGGCGGGGATGCTCTGGCCGCCGCGCGAGCGACCGAACGCTGTAAAGCGCCCGTGACAGCCCGCGGCGGATTCGGTGGAGATTACGGTGCCGTAGCTTTCTCAAAAGTCAGGATTGCCCCCACTGTGACCTCCAACACTGGCACATCCTCGCACTGACCAGTGCATATGCCGCGTTCGCCAAATGCGGAAGGGGCTCTTCAAGGGCTGCTTCCATCGGGTACCGTCGCGGCGCTGTGCCGAGCATGCGCCCCATAGGAGCAAGTCATTGCGCGAGTTCACGACCCCTGCCTTGGCGATGGAGCCCCCCATCGGTGGCCTGGCCGACGCCGTCTTCGACCATGCTGACGACGACCCCCACCGGGTGGCCCTCGGCCGCAAGATCGACGGCCAATGGCAAGACGTGACCGCGGCCGAGTTCCGGGACCAGGTGATGGCGGTCGCGAAGGGGCTGCTCGCCGAGGGCGTGCGGTTCAACGACCGGGTCGCGATCATGAGCCGTACGCGCTACGAGTGGACGCTCTTCGACTTCGCGCTCTGGTCGATCGGCGCCCAGTCGGTGCCGATCTACCCGACGGCCTCCGCCGAGCAGGTCTGGTGGACCCTGCACGACGCTGATGTGACCGCCTGCGTCGTCGAGCATGAGGATCACGTGATGACGGTCGGCTCGGTGGTCGACCGGCTGCCGCACCTGACCCGGCTGTGGCAGCTGGACAGCGATGCCGTCGGCGAGCTGACCGAGGCCGGCGCGCACCTGGACGACGAGGTGGTGCACCGGCACCGGCTGGCGGTCATGCCGGACTCGCCGGCCACGATCATCTACACCTCCGGCACCACCGGCCGCCCGAAGGGCTGCGTGATCACTCACGCCAACTTCATGTTCGAGGCCGACACGGTCGTCGCCCGCTATGAGCCGGTGTTCCACTCCAAGCGCGGTGATGAGGCCTCCACGCTGCTGTTCCTGCCGCTCGCGCACGTCTTCGGGCGGATGGTGGAGGTCGCGACGATCCGCGGCCGGGTGAAGCTCGGCCACCAGCCGAACCTGACCGCCACCGAGCTGCTGCCGGACCTGGCCGCCTTCCGCCCGACATTCATCCTGGCCGTGCCGTACATCTTCGAGAAGGTCTTCCACGCGGCACGCCGGAAGGCCGAGGCGGAGGGCAAACTGGGGCCGTTCGACAAGGCCGTCGATGTGGCGGTGCGCTATGCGGAAGCGTTTGAGCACAAGTCGTTCGGCACCGGTCCGGGACCCGGTCCGGGCGTGCGGATGCAGCACCAGCTCTTCGAGAAGCTCGTCTACAGCAAGGTGCGCGCGGCGATGGGCGGCCGGATCCGGCACGCCATGTCGGGCGGATCGGGGATGGAGCGGCGGCTCGGGCTGTTCTTCGCCGGCGCGGGCGTGCGGATCTTCGAGGGGTACGGGCTGACCGAGTCGACCGCCGCGGCCACCGCGAATCCCCCGGAGCGCACCCGTTACGGCACGGTCGGTGTGCCCATCCCGGGTACCACCGTGCACATCGCCGACGACGGCGAGGTGTGGCTGCGCGGCGGCCAGGTCTTCGCCGGCTATCTCAACGACCCGAAGTCGACGGAAGGGGCCCTGCGGGACGGCTGGCTGGCAACCGGGGACCTCGGGCAGCTCGACGAGGACGGCTATCTGACCATCACCGGCCGGAAGAAGGAGATCCTGGTCACCTCCGGCGGCAAGAGCGTCGCGCCCGCCCAGCTGGAGGAGCGGGTCCGCTCCCACCCGCTGGTCGCGCAGTGCATCGCCGTCGGCAACGACCGCCCGTACATCGCCGCGCTGGTCACCCTGGACCCGGACGCCGTGGCGCACTGGCTGCAGATCCGCGGCAAGCCGAAGCTCAACCCGGCCGACCTGGTGCGGGATCCGGATGTGGAGATGGAGATCCGGCGGGCTGTCGTCGCGGCGAACACGCTGGTGTCGCAGGCCGAGTCGATCCGTACGTTCCGGATTCTGGGTTCGCAGTTCTCCGAGGAGCAGGGCCTGCTCACGCCGTCGCTGAAGCTGAAGCGCAAGGCGATCGAGAAGGCGTACGCGAGCGAGGTCGACGCCTTGTACCGCCACGCCCGGGAGCCGAAGCGCTGAGGCGTCCGGCCCTCCTCGGGCGACACGGGGGGCCGCTGTTGATGGTCTGTTTTACGCCACCTTGAGTCATCTGGATCGTTTCGAAATCAACCGCATTGGGGCGGTTCATCGGATGGCTGAAACACCATCAGCCCTGCACGCTGAGTCAACGGGCAGACACGGTGCCTCAGCGGTGGGAACGTGGGTCCGGCACGTGCCGGAAGCAAGAGCGAACCTCTGTCCCCGTCGGAGGGATGCGCAATGCCTCAGGACCTGACCTTTCAGATCCCGTTCCGTTCACCGGTGAACCCGCACCAGGAGCGGGCGACCGCACTGCACCTCGAGTGGATCGTCCGCCGAGACCTCGTCCGCAGCGAGGCGGGGATGGCGGAGTACCTCACCTGGGATCTGCCGCAAGCCGCGGCACGGACGTATCCCTGCGCCTCGGCGGAGGACCTGGTCATGCTGATGAACTGGTTCTCCCTGGCCTTCCTGTTCGACGACCAGTTCGACGCGAACACCGCTGATCACGTCGACCGGGTCGCCGAGGTCTCCCGAGAAATGATCACCGTCCCGTTCCGGCCGGCTGGAACCCCGCCGGAGGTGGTGTGCCCGATCACGATGGCATGGGCGGAGGTGTGGTCGTGGCTCGCCGAAGGAATGACCGAAACCTGGTGCAACAGGTTTTCCGCCTCCTGGGCGCGATTCCTTGCCGCGCATGCGTGTGAGGTGCGGATCTCCGCCGACGGCACCGTCCTGGACTTCCCCGAGTACCTGGCGCTCAGACGCCGGACGGTCGGGATACACCACTCGATCGACGCCGCGGAGCGCAGTCGCCGCTTTGAGGTGCCCGCCCAGGTGCAGGCACATGAGCTGATGCGGGACATGCGGGTCGCCGCGGCGGACACGATCGCCTTCATGAACGACATACATTCTCTGGAACGCGAGGAGCGCCGGGGAGATCCGCACAACCTGGTGACGGTGCTCCGCAAGCACCTGGGCGGCTCTCGGCGGGAGGCGATCGACGCCGCGGTGGCCATGGCCAACCAGCATCTGCGGCTGTACCTGCGCTTGGAGACGCGGATACCCCAGATGTGCGCGGAGTTGGGGCTGAACTGCCGGCAACGCGACGCCGTGCACATGGGGGTGGAGGGCATCCGGCACTGGATACGCGGCAACTACGACTGGGCGCTGACGTCCGGGCGTTACGACGCCGACAAGGCCGGGCCGGTCGCGGTTGCCGAGAACAAGGGCCAGGGCGCGGTGGACGACCTGTTACGCCCGGCCACCGCGTTCTTGGCCGCTCAGGGGCTGCACAGCACGGCCGGACGGGGCCGGGTCGGCTTCCGGGGGGCCGCCGGCGCATCGTGATCCGGCGGCCGTGGGTGGTCAGTGATCCGGCGGCCCCGTGGGTGGTCGACCCCGCTCCTCCTATCGTCTGCGCGTCAGGCGCTTCAGCCATGTCCGCCAGGAGCGGCGGCTGTTGCGCCGGCCCATGGGCTGAGGCACGGGTTCCGGTTGGTGCGGCTGGAGCGTCGGCGGTGCCTCGGCGCTCGGCGGTGGCGGGGCCGGCAGCTCTACCGGACCGTCCGCTGTATGTGGAGCGCGGGGAGCGAATCGGACGGGCAGGGCGGTCAGATGCCGGGCCCAGGTGGAGGACCGCCAGCTGAGTTCGCTTTCGGGGACGGCCACGTCGAGGTCGGGCAGCCGGCTCAACAGGATGTCGATGCCGCCGTCGGCGATGGCACGGCCGATGTCCTGCCCGGGGCACTCGTGGGCTCCGGCGCTGAACGACATGTGCGCTCGGTTGTGGTGCACGGGAGCCGAGGCGTTCGGGCGGACGGTCCGATCGACGTTGGCGGCGGCAAGGCCCAGTATCAGCATGTCGCCCTCCCTGATCTCCTGGCCTCCCAACGTGGTGTCACCCGTGGCCCACCGACCGGGGCACACCATCAGCGGCGGCTCGTCCCACAGCACCTGCTCCACGGCTTCCGGCAGAGTCATCTGGCCACCTGCCAGAGACCCGCGGAAGCGGGGATCGGTCACGACCATGCGCAGGGTGTTGGCCATCAGATTGGCTGTCGTCTCGTAGCCCGCGAGCAGGATGAGGCGCAGGTGGTGCTGCACCTCGTCGTCGGTCAGCCCGGCAGAGTGGGCGATCAGCACGGAAGCGATGTCCGTCCCCGGTGCGAGGCGTTTGGTCGCCACGAGCTGCCGCAGGGTCTCCAGGACGTAGTCGTTGCTGGCGAGTGCGGTTTCGGAGCCTTTGATCAAGTCTCGGCAGGCCCTCACCAGTCGTGGGCCGTACTCATCGGGCATGCCGATCAGATGGGTCAGGACGAGCATCGGCAGGTGTTCGGCGAACTGGCCGACGAGCTCTGCCTCCCCCGCTTCGCAGAACTCGTCGATGAGCTGGTGCGAGAACCGGGTGATGTGGCGGCGGATTCCCCGCTGGTCGAACTGGTCGAGGCTGACCGCGACCGCACGGCGCAGCCGTTGGTGCTCCTCGCCGTCCGCCGATACGCAGTCGGGACGCCACCCGATCATCGGCACCAGCGGGGAGGCGGCGGGGTCGATCTCTCCGCTCTTCCAGCCGTGCCAGATCCGCGAGTCGCGGGAGAACTGGGTCGCCCGGCTGGCGACATCCCGGTTCTCGCGGTAGCCGAGGACGAGCCAGGCGCGTACGTCACCGTCCAGCAGGACGGGCGCGACCGGACCGTGGGTGGCGCGCAACTGCTCGTACAGGCCCATGGGATCGGCTTCGGCAGCGGGTCCGTAGAGGCGCGTCAATCCATCGCCGTGGTTCGCGGGATGAGCCGGGCAGCCGGGGGGAGGGGAGAGTGCCGCCTCGGCGCGTGAGTGATCGGCGGGCGGGACAGTCATCGGGACTCCTGGACGGCGGTGAGGGTGCGGAGGTAGCCGATCAGCTCGAGCAGGGCGTCGCGGCTGGAGGAGCGGACGCGTGCGTCGCACGCGACGATGGGCACCGATTCATGGAGGGCCAGAGCGGCCCGTAGCTCCGATACCGAGTATTTCGGGGAGTCGGGGAAGTTGTTGACGGCCACGACGAAGGGGACTCGGCGGTCTTCCAGGCGGGTGATCACTTCGAAGCAGACCTCGACGTCCCGGGTGTCAACGAGCACCACGGCTCCGAGGGCACCTTGGAAGAGGCCGTTCCACAGGAACCAGAAGCGCTCCTGGCCGGGGGTGCCGAAGAGATAGAGCACCAGTTGTTCGTTGATGCTGATGCGGCCGAAGTCCATGGCGACGGTCGTGGTGGTCTTGCCGTCCGCCCCGGGATCCCGGTCGATGCCGACACCGGCCTGCGTCATGGTCTCTTCGGTGGTCAGGGGCTTGATGTCGCTCACCGAGCCGACCATGGTCGTCTTGCCGACACCGAAACCGCCGACAATCACGATTTTGACGCCCCTGGCGGTGTGCGGCAGCACATCCTCATGACGAGGGCCGGCGGCCACCTCAGAGCTTACGTAGTCCATGGATCAACGCCTCAAGGAGATCGGTTTCGGGAACCTCAGCGACCGGAACCGGGTCACGGGTGTCGACGTGGCCCTTATGGGCGAGTTCGGAAAGCAGCACGGTGACCACGCTGAAGGGCAGGCTGAGGTGTGCGGAGATCTCAGCGACCGACAGCGGGTAGTCACACAGCGCGAGGATCGCCGCGGGTTCGGGCTGCATACCCGGTTCGGGTGCGGACCTGGAGACGACGAGGGTGACCAGGTCGAACGTGGACTGCTCGGACGGTCGTCGCCCACCGGAGATGACATAGAGCCGCTCAGGGATGCCTTCGTCCCAGTCCTTTGGCTCTAAGGTCACGTTGCCTGCCCGATGTCGCTCCGGGGCGGGCTGGTCAGATGCTCGCCGATCCGCTTCACCAGGTCCCGCATGCGCTGGCCCAGCAGCCGGGTGTCCACTCCGTCATCGGCCAGTACGGCGAGATAGGCATGTTCTCCGGCGGCCATGAGGGAGAAGTAGCCGCCGTCGACTTCGATCCCGACCATCCGCATGGAGCCGTCACCGTGCGGGAATCGCTGGGCGATCGCGATGGACAGGCTCTGCACCCCGGCGCAGGCGGCCGCGATGGTGTCGGCGATGTCCGGCAGGGTGCTTGCCTGTGCGATGCACAAGCCGTCCGAAGACAGCACGACCACGTGGCGCGTATCCGGGACGCTGGTCACCAGATCCTTGAGCATCCAGTCCATGTTGGGCAGTGGCGGCACTGTTACTCACCCTCATCTGTTGGATCACTGGTACGGCTGCTCGGGGTTGTCGGCCGGTCCATGGGCGGCCCGTCGTCCTGGAACGCCTCCCACATCAGGCCCGGTGGCCGGGCCGAGCCGGTGGCTGGTTTCGCGGCACCATCACGTTGGGTGCGGATGACGGGGGTTGGGGCAGGCGAGCCACGCCGGCGCCTGGGCAGTCCGTTGGCGGTGGGCCGAACCCCGGTGGGTTCCGGCACGGTGGATTCCGGCACGGTGGATTCCGCTACGGCGGGTTCTGCTACGGCATCGCCGGTCGTCGCCGGCCTCGGCCTCGGCACTGACGGGGCACCCATGGGCTTCTGGACGGGCTTTCGCACTGTGGTGACCAGTCGCCGGGGAACCAGCACGACGACGCGGACACCGCCGTATGCGGAGGGCCGCATATCGACGTCGAAGCCGTTCTCCCGTGCCAGTCTGCTGACGACGGGCAGGCCCAACTGCGGGTCCTCGCCAAGGTCGGCCAGGTTCAGGCCCGCTGACGCGTTCGCCATGACGCGCTCGTTGCGCTGTCGAGTCTCTTCGGTCAGGCCGATCCCGCGGTCCTCGATCTCGATGGCAACGCCGGACGGCACCTCGCTGGCCGTCAACTCCACCTTGGTGTGTGGCGGGGAATAGGAAGTGGCGTTGTCGAGCAGCTCGGCGAGTGCGTGGATGAGCGGCTCGACGGCCTCCCCGATCACCGCCACTTCCGCCACCGAGTGCAACTGAACACGCGGGTAGTCCACGATGCGTGACATCGCCCCGCGCAGCACGCTGTACAGCGCGATGTCCTTGGACCACTGACGTCCGGGGCGCGCATCGCCGAGCACCGCGATGCTGGCCGCAAGACGCCCGATCAGAGCGGTGCGATGGTCGACGTTCTGCAGATCGTGGGAAACCGCCGGGTTGTTGCCGTGACGGATCTGCATGTCGTCGAGCTCTTTGGCGAGCTGGTGGACGATCGCTTGAACTCGGCGGGCGAGGCTCACAAATGCCCGCTGCGCGGATTCCCGGATGTCTTCCTCGGCCTGGACCGCCTCGAGGACGGTACGCAGCACGGTGGTGTGTGCCTCGGCGAATTTGCGGTCGAGGTGTGGCGCCAGGCGTACCGAATTCAGGATCTCCGACGCGGTGCCACCCTGCAGCAAGCGGGCCACTGCCGCGGGCAGAAGTTCCTTGGCGAGCCACACCGTGGCGGCGTGCTGGTCGGACAGGCGGCGGTGCAAGTCGGCCTCGCGCGCCTTGTGTCTCTGCTCCATGGCTGCCAGCGCGTGCTTGTGGCGTGCCTCCTCCGCCGCTCGCCCCTGACGCACCGCCTGCGCCGATGCGAGAGCCACGAGAAGGAAGACGGCGGCGCCGGACCATGCGACGATCGGGCGTATCTCGGCAGAGGCGGCTATGAGCGCGATGACGCAGCTGCCTGCTATGACAGCGGGGGGTAGTAACCATGCTGGAGCTGCTGCACGAGGCAGGGCCCCGGGGGATGAACCTGCGCGAACCATGGGGTTCCTAAACCGTCTGAGGGGTCATGAGCACAATGCAGCACTGACACGCACGTCGGGGCACCTGTTTGCCGCAGGCAAAGGTCATGGTCTGCGCCCACGGCTGGTCCGAGAGCGCGACTGCGGCCGCGCCTTCCGGCGGCCGACCTCGTACGCACGCAACACAACGCCGGTTACTCGCTGTGATGGCAGCGCAACACGCGATGAGATCGTAGTCATTACAGGGTCACTTTGTGGCCAGGGGAAAAGTCCTGCCATTGATGATCGGACTCACTCCAAACCGAGCGCCTCAATGACCATTTCTGCCTCCCCTTGCACGCACGTGTTCACCCGCCGCGGGCGCCCTCTTGGGCGCGCTGACCTTCACCCCGTGGTGGCACGGGTGTGGGCGCGCGACAAGCCGGTTCGGGTGACAGTCCCGGTGGCCAAATCCGGGTGCCGGGACGGAGCGGGAATGCCTGGCCCGACAAGATCGTTGAAGTGGGAAGCACCTGACCGACGACCCTTAAGGATCGAGTGCTCGTGAGCAAGGTCCCCTTCATCACCTTGAACAACGGCGTCGCCATGCCGCAGCTGGGCTTCGGCGTCTGGCAGGTCCCGGACGCCCAAGCGGCCGAGATCGTGCGGACGGCGCTGGAGACCGGGTACCGCAGCATCGACACGGCGGCCGCCTACGAGAACGAGAACGGCACGGGCAAGGCCATCGCCGCCTCCGGCATCCCCCGCGAGGAACTCTTCATCACGACCAAGCTGTGGAACAGCGACCACGGCTACGACTCCACCCTGCGCGCTTTCGACGCCTCGCTGTCCCGGCTCGGGCTCGACTATGTGGACCTGTACCTGATCCACTGGCCCGTGCCCGCCCAGGACGCGTACGTCGAGACCTGGAAGGCGTTCGAGAAGATCTACGCGGAGGGCCGTGCCAAGGCCATCGGCGTGTCCAACTTCCTCCCCGCCCATCTGGAGCGGCTGATGGCCGAGACCTCGGTGGTCCCGGCGGTCAACCAGATCGAGCTGCACCCGCAGTTCCAGCAGGCCGAGGCCCGGGCCTTCCACGCGCGGCACGGCATCGCCACCGAGGCGTGGTCGCCGCTCGGCCAGGGCAAGGGCCTCCTCGACGACCCGACGATCGCGAAGATCGCCGAGCAGCACGGCCGTACGCCGGCGCAGGTCGTGCTCCGCTGGCATCTGCAGCTGGGCAACATCGTGATCCCCAAGTCCGTCACGCCCTCGCGGATCCGGGAGAACTTCGACGTCTTCGGCTTTGAGCTGGACGCCGACGACCTGGCCGCTTTCGCCGCCCTGGACTCGGGCCGGCGCCTCGGCCCCGACCCGGCGACGTTCAATCTCACCTGACCCTCGTACACGGTGCCGCCGCTCAATCACCCTGAGTGGCGGCACCGTTGTGTCCTCGGGTTGGTCCGTTTCCGCGCGGATGCGCTGTCACCGGCGGGCACACTAGCCTTGAGAAATGGAGATATTCCCACCGATTCCGCTGTCGGAATGGAAGGACTCCAAAGAGACGCTGCACCGGTTCGCTCAGATCGTCGGCAAAATCCGGCTGGCGAGCAGCGTGCGACGCAATCACTGGTGGAACGTTCCGTACCACCTCACCGGCACCGGCATCACCACGCGCCCCATGGGGCTGGTCGACGGAAATCCGATTTTCACGATCGAGTTCGACTTCGTGCACCACCGGTTGACCGCTCGCGCCCTGGACGGCCACGCGGCCGCGTTCTCGCTCATCGGGCAGTCCGTCTCGTCCTTCTACCGCAACACCCTGGATGCCCTGCACGCGATCGGGGCGGAGGTGTCCATCGAACACCCCCACCCGTACGGCTTGCCCGAAGGGACACGGCCGTTCGAGAAGGACACCGAGCACGCCACCTACGATCCGTTGTGGGTCAACCGGTACTGGCAGGTGCTGAGCCAGGTGAACCTGGTGCTGGAGGAGTTCTCCGGAGGCTTCTCCGGCAAAATCAGCCCCGTGCACCACTTCTGGCACACCTTCGACATCGCCGTCACACGGTTCTCCTACCGTGCGATCGACGAGTCCGCACAGATCGACCCGGTGACGCGCGAGGCCTACTCCCGGGAGGTCATCAGCGCGGGCTTCTGGTTCGGCGACGACGACGTTCCACGGCCGACCTTCTACTCCTACGCCGCGCCGGAGCCCGAGGGGCTGACCGACCAGCGGCTGCAGCCCGAGGCGGCGCGGTGGGTCGACCGTGGTGGCAGTCACCTGGCCATGCTGGATTACGACGATGTACGTGGCAGCGAGAAGGCCAGGGGTACGGTCCTCGACTTCTACGACAGCGTTTACCAGTCGGCGGCGCGGCTGGACGGCTGGGACGTCGACCGTCTCGCCTCTCCCGGAGGCATCACCGACCCGCAGGTCGTCCGGCCGATGACACGCTGAGGGACCGGGTGCGCCCGGATCCCGGGCCGCGGGCCCCGCGGCGCGTATCTTTCCCGCTCTTTCCCGTCGCACCCGGCACCCGTGCCTGGACCCGGCCCTGACCAGCGCATGCCGCGCGTAACTTTCCCCGCGAACGGCCCCGCCCGCGCCCTGCCCCGCCGGGGCAGCCGCGGCCATCGGCGCGTCAGCGGATGTCGTCCGGCTTGACGACCAGCCACCGCTTGTCGGCCGTCACCGGCTGGCCGAGTTCGCGCTGACGGGCCGCCTTGGACCGCTGCATGTCCTGGATCTGCTGGAAGTACTTGTCCTTGCGGTTGACCCAGATCCGCGCGCCGCCGTGCTTCACGTCCGTGGCGTGGAAGAGCATCGGGTCGTCGCTGCCCGGGGTGTCGCCGGCGACGAGGATCGGCTTACGCCACTCGTCGATGTATGTCTGGATCGCCGCCGGGTTCGCTGTCGCAATGACGGGCGATGCTAGCCGGGAAACCTGATCAAGTCGCCTGGAGGCGCGCTGATTTGGCTACCGCGAACGTGCGGTGTGGACGGTCTGTGCGCTCAGCAGGAAGACATCCGGGCGCTGTAGCAAACCTTCCGGGTCTTCGGGGTCCAGCAGCCGGTCGATGGTGGCCCGGTCGGTGGCGTCGATGCGCTCGCCGAGCATGTCGCGCATCCGCTCCAGGTCGGCACACAGATGCCGGCGGACCTGCTCCGTCACCGGCGCTGACAGGTCGAGCAGGAACGTACGGCTGCCAGTGGGCGCAAGGCCTGCCTCCGCGAGGATCCTGGGCCAGTCCTCGATCACCGGCCGGGCATCGGGAAGGTCTGCGCGCATGTCCGTGAACCAGTCCTCGGCGGCGGCATCGAGCCGGGACTGCAGACCGGGACGGCCGATGCCGATGTCGCGGGGCAGGTAGCGCCTGGGGAGACCGCCCTCGCCGACGGCGAGCAGACCGCCGGGGCGCAGGCGGCGGGCAAGCTGTCGCACGGCCCGGCGCTGGTCGCCGATGTGGTGGAGCGCCTTGCTGGACCAGATGAGATCCGCCGTGCCGACGTCCTCGAAGCCGCCTCTGAAGTCGGCCAGATGGGTGTGAACCCGATCGGCCAGACCGAGCCGGGCGGCGCGGTCCCGGGCGCGGGCGAGCAGGGCTTCCGCACCGTCCACGGCGACGACTTCCGCTTCGGGGACAGCGCGTGCGAACAGGCACGCGATCACGCCTGGTCCGCTGCCGATGTCGAGGATGCGCAGGCCGGGGCCGCCGGCGCCGGTGCGGGTGGCCTTGAGCAGCCCGCGCAGCCACGAGGCGGCCTGTTCGAAGACGGGCGTCTGGACCTCGGCGTTCCGCTCGAGGAACGGCCCGAGGACGTCCCAGTCGATCTGGGTGCTGTCGT
Organism: Streptomyces sp. HSS9-12; assembly: GCF_054963655.1. Lineage (NCBI taxonomy): Bacteria > Bacillati > Actinomycetota > Actinomycetes > Kitasatosporales > Streptomycetaceae > Streptomyces > Streptomyces sp. HSS9-12. Next base: position 46,363 of record NZ_JBUEGC010000038.1, read on the forward strand.
GGTCCTGCCGGTCGTGATGGTGGTGGTGGGGCATGGGGCCTACTGCGGGACCACGTTCTGAGCGCGCAGCTCGCCGCCGGAGCCCCTGGTCAGCTCGTACCAGACGTGCTGGCCCTTCTCCAGGGAGTCGCTGACCTTGAGGGCGCTGGAGTCCACCGAGACGTCCGGGCTGCCGTCGTCCGGAACGACGTATCCGAAGCCTCTGTCGGCGTCGTAGAACTTCACGGTTCCTGTCGGCATCGCGCCACTCCTCCGCGCTCGGGACCGGGGCCGGCTCAGTTCGCGGTCAGGTCCACGCCGTGCTCTCGGGCGATCTCCTGGATGCGGTGGGCCAGCTTCACGTCCAGCTCCGTGACCTTGCCACCCACGCTGTGGGTGTTCACCGACACATGCAGCTTGTTGTAGCTCAGCGTCAGATCAGCATGATGCCCCAGCGCCTCCTGAACGCGCGCGATCTGTCCGACCATGGCCGCGGCCGCAAGATGCCCCTTGAAGGCGTACGTGCGCTCGATCCGGTCGTCGGTGACCGACCAGCCCGGGAGCTCGGCCAGCTCTTCTTCGATCTGCGCGCGGGTGAGCGGTTCGGGTGCGGGTGCCATGGGTCCGTCCTGCCTTCCGTCTGCGTACCGCCGGCCTGCGGGCGCGGGGCCCGGCCTGGTATCTCCCAGCCTGACACGGGACGGGGTCTGTTTCGCGCCGATGTGCTTGCCGCTGTTACGCACTGGTAGCAGGTGTGTCCGTACCGGCTGCGGTAGAAACGCAGACACCGGCTTGGAAGGTGGTGTGGCACATGGCCCTCGGGCACGACCGCTACTGCGAGGAGGTCATCACCCAGACCGGCCTGCTCAGGGACCTGCTGAGGGGCGCCGACCTGTCCTCGGAGGTTCCGACCTGCCCTCGGTGGACGCTGGAGCAGCTCGCCCGGCACATCGGCGGCAACCTGCACACGGTCGAGACGGCCGTACGGACCGGGACGCCGGTGGACGACCCGCGGCGGCAGGCTCCCGACGCGGCGGGACCGGAGGGTGCCGACCCGGCGGCACTGGACGCCTGGCTGGCCGATGCGGCCACGAGGTTCGCCGGCACTCTGCGGGAGGCGGGGCCTGAGGAGACGGCGCAGGTCTGGGGGTTCCGGCAGAGCACGGGCTTCTGGTCTCGCCGCGCGGCGCATGATGTGGTGGTCCACCGGGCCGACGCGGCCGGCACCGTGGGCGCCGACTACACCGTCGCTCCGGAGCTTGCGGCCGATGCCATCGACGAGTTGCTGGAGCTGGTGGGGCAGCTGCGGGCGGCGGGTGCCGCGCCGCGCCTGGCGGAACTGCGCGGTCCCGGCAAGAGCATCCATCTCCACGCGACCGACACCGGCCCCGAGACGGAGGCCGAGTGGCTGATCGAGCTGGACGCCTACGGCTTCACCTGGCGGCGCGGCCACGAGAAGGCCACCGTCGCGCTGCGCGGCCCGCTCACCGATGTGCTGCGGGTCTTCTACCGGCGGCTGCCCGCGGCGAGCGAGCGGGTGGAGGTGCTGGGCGATTCCGCGCTGCTGGACTTCTGGCTGGAGCGGGTCTCCCTGGAGTGAGCCCCGGCTCACTCCCGCCGCTTCAACTCCGGGTCTCCCCACCGCCCGCGCGCTACGCTCACGCCCGACAGCGAACTGTCGACCAGCATCCCGCTCTCGAAGGGAACAGACGCCACTATGCGCGCCGACATCGTCTGGTGGGACCTGTCCGCTTCCGGCCGGACCATCGAGTCCCTGCGCGAGTACCTGCGCGAGGAGTCTGTCTCCGCCTTCTCCGACGTGCCCGGGCTCCGCTTCAAGATGTGGCTCTCCGATCCCGACACCAACAGGTGGGGGGCCGTCCTGCTGTGGGAGTCGGACGAGGCATCTCGACAGTCGCTGCCAAGCCGGGCGCTTGAGCTCATCGGCTATCCTCCGACGGTCGCGCACTCCTTCGACGTGGAGGCCACTGCCGAGGGCCGCTATGAGACGGAGCAGCTCGCGCTGCGCGGCCTGGCCTTCGCCGGGGCCGCCGAGGCGGCACAGCAGTGATCAGCGGGCACGTCGTGTCCGCCCGACGCGGCGGGGCATTCCGGGAGTAGATCCACCGCCTCAGCGGGTGCCGGCGCGCGCCGTGCGGGCGGCCATCCAGGCGTAGACCAGGACACCGGCGAAGAGGAACAGCACGCCCTGGTACACGGCGGCGTACCCCGCGCCGGCCACGAGCCAGAGGGAGAACCCGAAGGCGGCCAGCGCCAGTACGGCGTCACGCACCAGTCGGCCGGTGCTGACACGGTCGCGCTGTCCTGAGGCGAGGAAGTACAACTGGGCCGCCGTCGCCAGCAGGTAGGGAACCGTCGCCGTGAAGGTGGTGATCAGGACGAGGACTTCGAAGAGACCGGTGGTCCCTGCCGCGTAGTTGTAGACGGTGAGCAGCGAGGAGAGGGCCACGGCGACGATCACGCCGAAGACCGGCACACCGCGCCTCTTCCGCGCGAAGGCGGCGGGGAAGAGCCCGTCCTGTGCGGCCGCGTACGGGGTCTGGGCGCTGAGCAGGGTCCAGCCGTTGAGGGCGCCGACCATCGAGACGAGCGCCGCGCAGGCCACCGCGGCACCGCCCCAGGTGCCGCCGAACATCGCGTTGACGGCGTCGGTGAAGGGAGCGGTGGACTTCAGCAGCTTGTCGTGGGCGACGGTGCCGAAGACGGCGAGGGTGCCGAGCAGATAGACCAGCGCGGCGCCGATCGTCCCGAGGACGGAGGCGCGCCCGACGTTGCGGCGCGGGTCGCGTACCTCGCCGGCGCTGACCGCGGCCGACTCCACACCGAGGTAGCTGAAGAGCAGGATGGCGGCGGACGCGGAGACCGCGCCGAGGGCGCCCCCGCCGCTTGCCCGGAACGGTCCAAGGTTGGCCGGGTCGAAGAAGAACAGCCCGCCGACGGCGACCAGCAGCAGGGGCAGGAACTTCAGCACGGTGGAGACCAGCTGGACGGCGCCGACGTAGCGGGTGCCGGCCAGATTGGCGAGTGCGGGCAGCCACTGCAGCAGGAGCGCTGCGGCCAGGGTCTGCCAGGTGCCGTGCACGGGCAGCAGCACGTCGAGGTAGCCGACGGCGGCGACGGCGAGCGCCGCGTTGCTCACCCAGGTGGTGATCCAGTACGACCAGGCGGCCAGGAAGCCCGCGAAGTCGCCGAAGGCCTCGCGGGCGTAGACGTACGGGCCGCCGGTACGCGGATTGCGATCGGCGAGCCGCCCGAAGACGAGCGCGAGCGCGATGGCGCCGAGCGTGAGCGCACCGAAGGCGATAAGGCTGATGGTGCCGTACGGGGCGACGGAGGCGGGGAGCAGGAAGATGCCGCCGCCGATGATGTTGCCCATGACCAGCGCGGTCGCGGCGGGGAGCCCGAAGCGGCGGGCGTGACGGCTGGTGGCCTCCGCGGCGGGAGCGGACGCCTGAGCGGGGACCGCGGTCGCGGGCGGGGTGTGAGCCTCGCCCTGGGCCGGAGCCGACGGGGGGACGGTTCCGGTGTCGTGCATGGAGTGGTGCGCCTTTCGTCGTGCTGGGTGCGCCCCGACCGCGCGTCGCGAGCGGCCCGGACGCGCAGTGCCCCGCCGACGATGGCGCGCACGCGTCCGCCTGTTCGGAGCGGGGGGTACGCTCCATGGTCCACTATTCGGACAGCAGAGACCAAATGACCTTCGATTGTCCGGCTTGATGCTCAACACGTCCGAAAATCGGACGGTTGTCACCCCGTGCCACCGGGCTTTCTCCTGTGCGGCACCGGGCCGGATTCCTCCCCCCGAAGCGTTCAGTCACCGGGCAGGCGTCGCCGAAGCTCAGCGCCCCGGGCGGAGCTCGGCGCGAAGCGCCGGGCCCTCGCCGGCACCGGCACCTGGGGGCCGTTCACCTCGCTCAGCCAGCGGCGCAGCACCTGGTGGATCCGCTCCGCGCCGATCAGCTCCTCGTCCTCGGCCGCCGGCGGGCCCAGCGCCACGGGCCAGAGCAGAAACGCCCGCCCCTGGCAGCCGCCCAGCCCGCCGTGCGAGCCGATCTGCTCCTCGAAGGCGTACACCTCGCCCGTCTTCGGGTCGTAAGCGGAGTTGACCATGATGTCGGCGGTATGCGGAAAGCCCGCCGTGCGCCATACGGCCTCCTCCGCGCCGGGCCCGAAGACGGCCAGCGGGTTCTCCCCGGTCAGCTCCCCGGTCTCCAGCCGCAGCTCGGCGCCGCCCGCGCCCAGGACCACCGGGCCGTGCTCCTCGCTGGTGACGAGGAGGAAGCCCACACCCGGGTGCTCCGCCAGCGTCCGCAACAGCGCCGGGTGTCTGCGATCGATCTCCTCCCGGCTCACCCGGCCGGGCTGGTCGGGGAAGCTGACGAGCGCGAGGTTGCCCGAGCCGAGGACGATGGGGTCCGACTTCCGGGGCCGCCGCTGCGGCTGGACGCCGGCGGGCTTCTCCGGCCGGTGCAGGGCGGCGCGCGCGGCGGCCCGCGCCTCCGACCCGCTCGCCGAGCGCCCGGCCCGCCGGGACACCGGCAGCCCGCACCCGGCCCGCACCAGGTCGTGGAGGGAGAGGCCGTAGGTGCCGGCGAAGGTGGCCCCCGGGCTCTGGCCGTGGTCGGACAGCAGCACGATCCGGTACGGGCGCGGCGCGTGCTCGGCGACCTTGGCGATCAGGGCGATGCTCCGGTCGATGCGCGCCAGGACGCGCCCGGCGTCCCGGCTGCGCGGGCCCGAGTGATGCGCCACCTCGTCGTAGCCGACCAGATCGGCGTAGACGACCGTACGCCCCGCGAGCATGTCGCCCATCACCGCCGCGACGACGACATCCCGCTCCACGACGGTCGCGAACGCCCGCACGAACGGATACAGCCCGCCGCGCCGGACGCGCGGCTGCTCGCGCCGCACCAGCGCCCGCGTCGACTGGCCGATCTCACGGCAGACCTCGGCGACGTACGAGACGGCCGTACGGGTCGCGTTCGCCGGGTCGGAGAAATACGTGAAGTAGCCCGCGCGGGAGCGGTTCTCCTTGCCGCGCCGGGCGGCCACCGCCAGGACCAGCGCCAGCTGCTCGGCGCCGCCGCTGAAGAGGTTGCCGCGACTGGCCCCGCCCGCGGCGAGCAGCCCGGCGTACCCGGTGCGCTGGACCGCCCGCCGCTGGAGCTCGGCGACGGTGCTGGGCCGGCTGCACACCATCACCTCGCCCGTCTCCTTCTCGTACCAGCGGAAGGCGGGCACGTCGTGGTTGGTGCCGTGCAGGATGGCGAGCTGGCTGGCGCCGGTCTGGCTGGACCAGTCGGTGCGCCAGGGGGTGAGCCGGTGGCTGCCGGAGCCGTACCAGGCGCCCGCGGTTTCCAGCAGCGGCGGCTTCGACCGGCCCCCGGGGCACTCGCGTTCGCGCAGCGCGTCGGCCAGCACGTCGTACCCGACCCCGTCGAGCTGGAGGAACACCGTGCCGGGGGCCGTCCACCGTCTGCTGCCGGGGTAGCCGCGCCGCCTGCGCCGGTCGGCGAGCCGGTACAGCCGCCGGCGGTACGCGGCATCGTCGCGTACGGCGAGGGCCGTGCTCGTCGCCGAGGCGACGGCGGACATGACGGCAGCCACGAGCACGGCCGTCTCGGGCGCCATGGCACCGCGCTGGTCCGGCACCAGCCAGAAGGCGACCAGGAGAAGGGTGCCGTTGAGGAAGAACACCAGCAGTCCGAGCACGAACGCCGGCACCAGCAGCAGGGCCCGGACGACCGCCGGCCAGACCAGGGCGCTGAGCAGACCGAACGCGCCGGCACCGAGGGCGGCGGTGAGGGCGATCCGAGTGGTGCTGTCGCCGTTCGCCGACTCCAGCCGGAAGTCGGGGAGGGCGCCGGCGAGGAGCAGCATCGTCAGGGTGCTCACCCCCCAGACGACGAGCACTCGCAGGACGGTGCCCCCCGCGGCCCGCCACTTTCCTTCGCTCACGCCGCTCCCCGCCTCGTACGTCCCCCCGCGTCCCCTGCGCGGACTTCGTCCCCCGTTGTCCAGCGTGGCACAGGGCACCGGGCCACCGAGGCGGATTTACCCACCCCTGCCGAAGCGGCGGGGTGCTCTCCTGGCGGGAATCACCGCAGCAACTCGCCGACTACCGTGCGGCCTCCCCGTGCGCGCCGGCCCGCAGCTCCGCCACCACCAGCGCGGTGACCGGCGCCGGGACGCCGTGCGCCTGTGCCGCGCGGAGCACCGCTCCGCCGATCGCGTCGAGTTCGAGCGGACGGCCGGCTTCGGCGTCGCGCAGCATGGAGGACTTCAACTCCGCGGGCGCCAGCTCGAACATCGCCAGCACATGGTCGGCGTCGACCGGCGCTCCGGCGGCACGCGCCACGGCGGTGACCTCACCGAGGACGGCGAGCAGTTCGGACCGCCGCTCGCTGCGGATGACACCGACCGTCGTGCCGTAGCGGGTGGTGAGCAGGGCCATCGGAGCGAGGAAGGCGAGCTTGTCCCAGAGCATGGCGGTCTCGTCCTCCCGCACGTACATGCCGAACCCGGCGTCCTTCAGGAGCGCTGCGACACGGTCGAGGCGGGCGCGGGATTCCGGTGCGGCGGGGGCGGCGAGTTCGATGGCGGCGAAGGGGCTGGTGTGCTCGATACGGCCGGGCGCGGCGCGCGTCGACTCGACCTTGATGGTGGCGGCGACCACCTGCTCGGCGGGGTAGCGGTCGCGCAGCAGGGTGAGGTGGTCGAGTCCGTTGAGGAGCGGTACGACCAAGCCGGCGCCGAGGACCTCGGGGCTGACGCGGGCGAGGGCCGCCTCAAGGGCCGTCTCCTTCACGGTGACGAGGCAGACGTCGACCGGTTCCCGCAGCTCGGTGTCGGCCTCGACCGGGACGGTGAAGTCGCCGTACTGCCCGCTGCGCACCTCGAGGCCGTCCTTGCGCAGCGTCTGAACGGTGTCCGGTCCGGCCAGGCACACCACGCGGTGTCCGGCGCGGGCCAGCAGGGCGGCGGCCAGGCCTCCGACGCCGCCGGGGCCGAGCACCGCCACGGTCGACGGGTTCGCGTTCACATGTCCTCCTGGACTCGACGGCTGGGAAGGGAGATCGCGGACTGTACATGCCGGTGGGTACGGGGAACAGAAGCGGAGGTTACGGAGCGCGCCCGGGTGCGTTCTCCCAGTGTGGGGTGGTGTGACAACGGCCCCGCACCGCGCAGCCGCGGAGGGCCTAGGCTCGACCCTGCGTGCGCGCGGGGCGGCCCTGTGGCGGGTGCGGGCGTGGGGCACGCGGACGGTGCGAGCGGTCGTGGGAGGTAGGGACGCGTGGCGGTCGAGATCACCTGGTGGGGCCACGCCACCACGACGGTGGCGGACTCCGGGGTGCGCGTCCTCACCGACCCCGTCTTCGTACCGCGGCTGGGCCATCTGCGGCGGCGCAGAGGCGCGCTGCCCCCGCCCGAGGCGGCCCGTGCGGACGTCGCGGTCGTCTCGCATCTGCACGCCGACCACCTGCATCTGCGGTCCCTGGCACAGCTGCGAACCGGCACCCGGCTGCTCGTGCCCCGCGGCGCGCCGGCGGCCGTACCGGGGCTGCGGCGGCTTGCCGCCGGCGGGCTGCGGATCACCGAGGTCGCACCCGGTGACGAGATCCCCGTACGCGATGTGGTGATCCGTGCCGTACGGGCCGCACACGACGGGCGGCGCCTGCCGTACGGGCCGCGCCGTACACCGGCCCTCGGCTATGTGGTGCGCGGTGCGGCCTCGACGTACTTCGCGGGCGACACCGGGCTGTTCGCGGACATGCCGGTTGAGGTGGGGCCGTGCGATGTGGCGCTGCTGCCGGTGGGCGGCTGGGGCCCGTTTCTGGGTCCCGGGCATCTGGACGCCCGGCGGGCGGCGCAGGCCGTGGCCCGGCTGTCCCCGGCCAGCGCCGTCCCGGTGCACTACGGCACGTACTGGCCGATCGGGCTGGACGCCGTCCGGCCGCATGAATTCCACTCGCCGGGCGATGAGTTCGTACGCCACGCGGCGCGCCTCGCACCGTGGGTCGCGGTGCACCGGCTGGGGCACGGTGAGAGCGTACGGCCGGGGGTGGCACGGTGATCAGCGAGCTGGCCGCCGAGGCGGCGCGGGGAGTCATGGGCCTGCTGCCGCCGGAGCCGACGCAGCGTGCGGTGGCCTACCCGTCGCTGTTCCTGCTGGTGGCGCTCGGGTCGCTGGTACCGGTCGTGCCGACGGGTGCGCTGGTGAGCACGGCCGCGGTGGTGGCCTTCCACCAGACCATGCCGCTGTCGTTGCTGCTGGTGTTCGTGGTGGCGGCGCTCGCCGCGTTCCTGGGGGATCTGGGCCTGTACTGGCTGGGGCAGCGCGGGGTCGGGTCGAAGAACGGCTCGCGCTGGCTGGAGCGGCTGCGTGAGCGGACCGCTCCGGACCGGCTGGAGATGGCGCAGCGGAAGCTGGACGAGCACAAGGTGACGGTGCTGGTGCTGTCCCGGCTGACGCCGGCGGGCCGGATCCCGGTGATGCTGGCGTGCCTGCTCGGGCGGATGCCGATGCGGCGGTTTGTCCAGGGCGATGTGCCGGCGTGCCTGGCGTGGGCGGCGGCGTATCAGCTGATCGGGATCCTGGGCGGCTCACTGTTTCCGGAGCCGTGGGAGGGCGTGCTGGCGGCGGTGGCGCTGACGCTCCTGATCAGCGCGGTGCCCTCGCTCTGGCGACGGCTCCGCCCCAGCCGCGCGGACGGCTGACCCGCCCGCGGCGGGCGTCAGCCGGGGCCGAATTCCGGCGGCGAGGCCAGTTGGGGGCTGAGCACCCGCGAGGCCCCGACCGGGAGGTCCCACAGGTCGTCGCGAGGGCGGCCCGCCGCCTCCCAGGCCGCGCGCACGCGGGTGAGCGGCTCCAGCGGAGGCTCGGCCGAGAGCAGAAAGGTCCCCCAGTGCATGGGCGCCATGACGCTCGCCCCGAGGTCGGCACACGCCTGGACGGCCTCCTCCGGATCGGTGTGCACCGAGCCGAGCATCCAGCGCGGGTCGTACGCACCGATCGGCAGCAGCGCCAGATCGATGCCGGGGAACCGGTGGCCGATCTCCGCGAAACAGTGCCCGTAACCCGTATCCCCGGCGAAGTACACGCGCTGCCCCGACGGGTCGGTGAGCACCCAGCCGCCCCACAGCGAGCGGCAGGTGTCGGTGAGCGTGCGCTTGCTCCAGTGGTGCGCGGGAACGAAGTCGAAGCGGACGCCGCCCAGTTCGGCCGCCTCCCACCAGTCGAGTTCGGTGACGCGCGCGAAGCGGCGGCGACGGCACCACGCGCCGAGTCCGGCGGGGACGAACAGATGCGTGTCGCGCGGCAGCCGCTTGAGGGTGGGGAGGTCGAGGTGGTCGTAGTGGTTGTGACTGATGACGACGGCGTCGATCCGCGGAAGGTCCTCCCAGCGGACACCGACCGGGGTGATACGGGCGGGCGTGCCGAGGATCCGGCGGGACCAGACGGGATCGGTGAGTACGGTCAGCCCGCCGATCCGCACCACCCAGCTGGCGTGACCGGCCCAGGTGACGGCGACCGTACGGGGGTCGGCGGGCGGCAGCGGCCCCGGCTCGACGGGCACCCGCGGGACCTCGCTGAGTGCGGCGGCGCTCGGGCGCAGGCCGGCCTCGTGGACCAGCCGGACGAGGGCGCGGACGGCGGGCAGCGCGAAGGTGAGCCGGTCGGCGAACGACCGTGGCCATTCGCGGATCTCGCCAAGTGGGCGGGGCTTGGCGAGGGAGCACTCGGTGTGTTCCGTCATCGGGACTCCGTTCGGGTGGGGCGGGCCCGGTCGGGGTGCTCGCCTGCCTGCGTCGGATGGTCCGGTCTCAGATATGTCTCCGGTATCTCTCGGCTGTCAGGTCGCCGGCGTGTCGCCGGCGTTCTGCGGCTGTGCGCCCAGCTCTGCGAATGCCGGTCCGAACAGCCTCAACGCCTCGGCCACATGAGGCAATTCCAGCGGGTCCGACGCGGTGAGGGCCGCCAGCCGCCGCTCCTCGGACGCGCCCAGCAGCCAGCCTGTCGACAGCCGTACGCGCAGCGCGTCCGGGGCTTCCCCGAAGCGGTGGCCGCCGGGGACGTGCTGGCCCAGTCGCCGGGAAAGGTGGTCCTCCAGCTCCACGGAGTCGGTGATGCCGCGGGCGGCCAGGGCGGGGCGGAGCGGATCGAGATCGGCGTAGAGCTGGCTGCCCGCCTCCGGTGGGCGGCACAGGACGCCGGCCGCGGTGACGGTGCGGTGCAGGGCGTCGGCGAGCGTCGCGTGCAGGCGAACCGCGGCGGTGAGGCGGGCGGTGACGGCAGCGGGCTCGGTCAGAGCGTGACCAGCGGCGGCGGCCACCGGGGCGGCGAGTACGGCGTGCAGCGCGGCGAGGGCGTCGAGTGTGGCGGCGTGCAGTTCAGCGCCCCGCCAGGTGCCCGGGAAGCGGGCGATCGCGGCGGGCCAGCCGGCCGGGGCGAGCGTGGCGCCGAGATCATCGAGGACGACGACGCTGTGCGGCTGCATCTCGGCGGGGCTCAGCAGCACGGTCGTGTCCGGGTGGTGCACGGTGTCGCGGTAGGTCTCGTCGCTGATGATCAGGATGTCCTCGGCGACGGCGGCCTCGCACACCTCGTGTACGAGCTCGGGCGGCGGGACGGTGCCGGAGGGATCGTCGGCGACGGACATCACCAGAACCCGCGGGTCGCCGCCCTCGGCGCGGACCCGGCGTACGGTCTCCAGCAGCGCGAACGGATCAGGGACGCCGCCGCACTCGGCGGGGGTGGGAGCGTGGTAGGCGTACCGCCCCAGGAGCGGGGCGGACGGCCCGTGCCAGGCGGCGCACGGGCGCGCGAGGAGCACATCGCCGCCGGCCGCGGCGAGCAGTGCCAGGAGCAGGACCGGTGCGCCGGGGGCGGCGGCGACATGGAAGGTGTCGGTGGGCAGGCCGCGGCGGGACCAGTAGCCGCAGGCGGCGTCGAGAAGGGCCCGGCCGCCGCCCACCGGCTCGGCCTCCGCACTGCCGGCGGCGTGGGCAAGCCGCTCCGCGAGCTCTGGAAGGACCGGCAGAGCGGGCGCGGGGGCAGGGGGCCCGAACGGGGCCGGGCCGCGGCCCTCCGCTGCGGTCCCCTCCATCCGTACACCTCCGGGGTGTCAATCCGACGCCATGCCCCGGTCTCAGTCCGAGGCCGCGTCTCCCATCCTTCGCAGATCGCCGGCACCCGGCAACGCGGACCAGTGGGCTCGCGCTCCGGGCGTCGTGTTCGCCTGCCCACCGTGTCCGCTGCGCACCCTGCCCCAGCCGCCCCTTGCTCAGGGCGGCAGACGGCCCCACGAGGACGGCCCGGCCGAGGACCGCGTCACCGAGGCGGCCTTGGGCGTGGCAGGACGTCTGCGCCGGTCGGGTGTCGCCCGCTGCCGTGCGGGGCCCGGACCGGGAGATCCGGAAGTGCGGATGGGGGAACTCCCCTGATCCTGCGGCTGCTTCGGCAGGAACTTCTCCGCCAGGGCGCGGATCTCCCGCTCGGCGCCGCGGCCGCGTGTCCGGACCAGCGCCTCGGCCAGCTCCGACACCTTGCGGTTGGTGCGCTGGGACATCCGCCGCAGCAGCGAGAAGGCCGTGCCGGGTCCGCAGCCCAGGACGTACATGATGATGCCGCAGGCCTGGTCCACCACCGGGCGCGAGCGCAGCGCGGTGTCGAGCTGGTCGTTCTCGGCCAGGACCTGGCGGTACCGCTGGTCGCGCACCAGCCCGGCGGTCGCAAGATCCCCGAGGAGCGCGGTGAGATCGTGTCCGCAGTCCTCCAGGGGACCCGGACGGAAGCCGTAGACGGACAGGGTCACCGTCAGGCCGTCCCGCAGGAAGGGGAGGGTGGTGCTGGAGCGCACACCCGCCTCCAGCGCCTTGGCCCGGTACACCGGCCAGCGCTCGTCGTACAGCAGATCCTGCGCCTCCGTCGGGCCCCCGGTGTCCAGGGCGACCGGTATCGGCCCCTCTCCCGACTCCCACTGCACCGTCACCAGGGCCGACAGATCGGGATGGGTGACCGCCGTCGCGGGCTCCCGGCCCTCCTCCACCGTGCCGTCCCGGACCGTCGCGGTGGCTGCCGCGCCGCAGCAGACCGGATTGCAGGAAGCCGCCTGTTCCGCCAGCTGCGCCAGCTCGGCGCACTCGGTGTACTCCAGATGTTCGGCCGGGCGTACCGTCACGGCTGCTCGTCGCTCCCTCTTCTCCGTCAGCGGCAAGGGTTTCTCTCAATCCCGTGCCCTCCAGAGTCGCCGGAAAACGGCAGGCGGCGCGGGAAGCGGCTACGGTGTGGCCCATGGCCGAGTCGTCGGAGTTCGGTGCGGAGCTGTCGGACTTCCGCAGTCGGGTGGAGGAGCTGCGCTCGGCGCGCTCGCTTCCTCCGGAAGAGCGCATCGCGGCCCTGGACGCGGCGTTGTTCGAGCTGCAGCACGCGGCCGAGGTGCTGTGGCCGCGGTACGAGGAACTGGCCGCGGCGGCGCAGCGCAACGGCCTACGCCGGGACGACCCGGAACTGCGGCTGCTGCGCGGCCTCTTCCAGCAACTGCCGCTGCCGGTCGCGCTGCTGGACCGGGCAACGGTCGTACGGCGGCTCAACGTCGCCGCGACGGAGCTGTTCGGGATGCGGACCGGCTATGCGACGGGGCGGGCCCTGACCGGGCTGCTGGCGCACGACGGCCGGGCGGCGTTCCGGTCCCAGGTTGCCGCGGTCGCCCGGGGTGAAGGAGACCGCAGCCTGGAGGTACGGCTGCTGCCCGAGGCGGGCGCGCTCGCCCGGCCGGACGAAACGCTGCACGTCACGCTCACAGCGCTGCAGCCGCCCGGCGAGCCGCGGCCGGCGGTGCTCGCCGCCTTCCACGAGAGCCCAGGCCGGGACGCCCCGGGCCGCGGGTCCGCATCGGCCGGCCGCCGGGCCGAGCCCGGGGCCCGCGCGACCGGCACTCCCCCGCCGGACCTCGCCGAGGTCTCCCGCCACGCGGCGTCGATGGACCTGCTCGACGACATGGCCTGCGAGCTGCTGCACACCGCGGCCGACGGCCCGGAGGCCGTGCTGCGCGGCGCCGCCGAACTGCTGCACGGCCGCTTCGCGGACTGGGTGATCGCCGACGTCGCCGAGAAGGAGGCCGGCGACGAGCCGGCGGGCCGCCGGCTGCGCCGCATCGCCGTGCTGGGTCCCGGCCCGGAGGAGGAGGCCGCGCTCACCGCCCAGGACCCGGCCGGCTGCCCGCTGGTGGTGGAGGCGGTCCGCGACCGCGTCTCCGCGCTGCGCGTACGCCCCGACGACCCGGACGCGTTCGGCCGCGATGCGACGGGCGCTTCGGTGCTCGTACGGAACCAGGTGACCTCGCTGGTGTGCGTGCCGCTGTCACTGCCGCCCGGCCAGGGGCGGGACGAGCCCACGCTGGGCGCGCTCACACTGTTCCGCACGGGCGGCCGGCCGGCCTTCGAAATGGCCGAGGCCGGTGTGGTGGACCGGATGTCGCGTCACCTCGCCCTGGCGCTGCTACGGCGCGAGTGACGCGCCGCCGCAGCGGGGTGGTGCGGGCGGGCGGCGGCGCGTCAGGAGGCGTCGGCCATCACCTGGTCACACAGTGACGCGCAGGTACGGCTGATCAGCCGGGAGACGTGCATCTGCGAGATGCCCAGCTGCTCGGCGATCCGGCTCTGGGTCATATCGCAGAAGAACCGCATGTACAGGATCTGCCGCTCGCGCTCGGGCAGCCGGCTGAGCTTCGGCTTGAGCGCCTCGCGGTCGACTATCCGGTCATAGCCCGGTTCCTGGTCGCCGAGGGTGTCGACGAGGGCGTAGCCGTCCTCGGAGCCCGGAAGCTCGGCGTCCAGGGACAGCGGGGTGTAGCTGTCGAGGGCCTCCATGCCCAGCAGCACTTCGTGTTCGCTCAGGCCCGTGTGGTCGGCGATCTCGCGGACGCTGGGGCCGCGACCGTCCAGCGAGTGGGACAGCTCGCGGTGGGCAGCCCGTACCCGGTTGCGCAGCTCCTGGACCCGGCGCGGCACATGCAGGCCCCACATGTGGTCGCGGAAGTGCCGCTTCACCTCGCCGACGACGGTCGGTACGGCGAAGCTCTCGAAGGCGGTGCCGCGCTCCGGGTCGTAGCGGATGACGGCCTTGACCAGGCCGAGAGCGGCGACCTGTTCGAGGTCCTCAAGAGATTCACCCCGGTTGCGGAACTGCCGGGCCAGGCGCTCGGCCATGGGGATCCAGGCCCGGACGACCTGCTGCCGCAGAGCGTCCTTCTCCGGACCGTCCGGGAGGTGGGCGATCTCCTGGAACTCGGCCGAGGTGTCGGGTGCATCGTCGTGCGGATGCTTCACGGGAGTGCGCTTGGCCTGTGCTCGTACGGTCGTCATGTGGGGACAGCTCCCAGGACGGCGGACTGTGTCACCGCGGGAGGGGACCGTGCAATACGGCACGGACCGAGCCCACCCGGGGCAGACTCGCTGCTCCCGCGGGCGTGCCTTCGGTCCGAAGCACGAGTATCGCTTTGCCCGGCCGCGGCTCCCGTAAACCCCTGCCAACCGGCGTGGAGAGGGGGCCTTGTCGGACTTCTTCCACGCTATCCCTGAGGGGCCCCTGGCGCATCCGGGTGACTGGTTTCCCGGCGTCAGGACCCGGTTACCCGGCCGTGGGGATGGCGTCCTCGGCCCAGGTGGGGCACCTCCTGGGGCGAGCAGACAGCGGGCGCCGTCCCCGCGATGTCCGCAGCCCGCGGCGGCTGCCCACGCCAGGTGCACTTCGGGAGGGGTGGAGATGACGGTCGAACGGCTGGACGCCACCGCGTACACGGTGCCGACCGACCACCCGGAGGCCGACGGCACGCTCGCCTGGGACAGTACGACGCTGGTGCTGGTCGAGGCGCAGGCGGGGACGGTGACCGGCCAGGGCTGGACGTACGCCCCGCCGGCGGCCGCGGCGGTGGTGCACGAGCTGCTCACCGGGCCGGTGGTCGGCCGCGCGGCGCTCGATGTGGCGGGCGCGCACGAGGCGATGTCCCGGGATGTGCGCAACGCGGGCCGGCCGGGCCTGGTCTCCTGCGCGATCTCGGCGGTGGACGCGGCGCTGTGGGACCTCAAGGCGCGGATGCTGGAGCAGCAGCTGTGCCGGCTGCTGGGTGCCGTACGGGAGGACGTACCGGTCTACGGCTCCGGCGGCTTCATCACCTACGACGACCGCATGTTGCGGGCCCAGCTGTCGCACTGGGTGCAGGGCCAGGGCATCCCCCGCGTCAAGATCAAGATCGGCGAGGACCGGGGCCAGTCCGTCACCCGCGATCTGCGGCGGGTGCGGCACGCGCGCGAGACGATCGGGGCGCACGCGGAGCTGTACGTGGACGCCAATGGCGCGTACAGCCAGAAGGAGGCGGTGCGGGTCGGGCACGTGACCGCCGAGCAGGGCGTGGGCTGGTTCGAGGAGCCGGTGTCCTCGGACGACCTGGTGGGGCTGGGGGTCGTCCGGGATGCGGTGGTCCAGGACGTGGCGGCCGGCGAGTACGGCTATGACCTGCCGTACTTCGCGCGGATGGCGCCGGTCGTGGACTGTCTGCAGATCGATGTGACGCGCTGCGGCGGACCGACGGTGTGGCTGCGGGCCGCGGCCCTGGCGGAGGCCCACGGGCTGGAGGTGTCGGCGCACGGAGCACCGCATCTGCACGCCCATGTGGCCGCCGGCGTGCCGAACCTGCGGCACCTGGAGTGGTTCCACGACCACGTCCGGATCGAATCGATGCTCTTCGACGGGGCGCTGGACCCCTCCGGCGGGACGGTACGGCCGAAGACGTCCGGCGAGCCCGGTCATGGCCTGCGGTTCCGGCACGAGGAGGCCGCCCCGTACCGCGTGCTGTGACCCGTTACCGCGTGCTGTGACCCGTCGCCTCGATGGCCGGCCCCGATACGCGACAGCCGGTGCCCGTGCTGTCGGTCAACGCCTCACTGCCGCCGGACGGGCGCAGGACGCGCTGGCCGCGTAATCGGGACGACGGATCCGCCGGCGCAGCTCCGCGGCGCGGCGGGTCATCGCCGTCCGGACACCGGAGAGGAACGCGCCGTGGTACAGAACGACGGCGGGCAGCGCCGAGCGCCGGCCGCGCTCCGCGTCCGTCAGCACCGGGGCGAGTTCCGGGGTCTCGTCCCATGCCCTGACCGCGCGCCACGCACGCGTGAGGACCGAACCGGCGAGCATGCCGCCGAGCACCCCGGGCCATGGGCCCAGCGGCTTGCGGAGCAGCTTTCCCGTGCTCAACTCCCCCAGCACCGCCTTGCCCTGCCGCGGGCGCCGTGCCGGCGCCGCCCGCGCCCGGCGAGCACCGCCGTCACGGCCGCCAGGGTCACCCCGGCGCCCGCGAGGGCGATCGGTACGCGGCGCCGCCTGCCGGTCTCCGCCGCCCGCTCGGCCGTGTGCTGCACATGCCGCTTGACCTCGGCGGCCTTGTGCTGGACGCGGCTCTTGACATCGGCGCGCGCCGCCAGCTCCTCGACCGTGGCGCCCAGCCGCTCACGGGCCTGGGTAACCTGGCCGCGCAGCTCCTCTGGGGTGTTCGTCATCGGTGCGCCCTCTCCTTGATCGCTTCGACGTCGGCCTTCATCCCGCTGAGCGCCTCTTCGGGCTTCAGCGGCGTCCCCCGGCGGGTCTCCATCCTGCCCAGCAGCGCCATGACCGCGGCCAGGACGAACAGCGCGCCGGCGATGATCAGCGCGGCGGCCCAGACCGGCAAGGCGAGCGCGACCGCGGCGATGGCCGCGGCCACCAGCGCCTGCAGCCCGAGCAGGGCCATCAGTCCGGCCCCGCCGAACAGGCCACCACCGAGGCGTACCCGTTTGCCCTTGCTCACCATCTCGGCCTGGGCCAGCCGGAGTTCGCTCCGCATCAGGTGCGACAGCTCCTCCGAGGCCTGTTTGACCAGGTCACCCACCGAGGCGTCGGACATCGTCGCCCGACGTTCCAAGGTGTCCGTCACCGTCCCTCGCCTCCCTTGTGCGCGTGCACCTCTACCGCAGGGGCATTGATCATCGGGGCTTGGCGATCGTGCGATGCCGGCTTCGTGAGCAGCAGTTCCTCATAGCGCGACAGCGCGAGGATGACACCGAGCATCACGACCGGCAGGAACACCGCGAACACCGCCATGGGCCCCGTCCTTCCAGGAAGGAACAGCGCGCGCTCCGCTCAGCGGGAGCGTCGCGGACTCCGTGGCGAGTGACCGTTTTGCCCCGGGTCAAACCGCACTCCAAGCGCTCTCCAAACCCGGCCGGCGGACCGGAGCGGGGCATGACGGCGCTGCCCGCGAGCACCGCGGGCAGTCGTCACGGCTCGGGCCCGGGATCTACGAGAGATCCCGGGCCCGGCACCCTTCCATCCCCCAACTCAGGCCGCTCGGCCGCCGACCGGGTCCCCCTGGCCCCTGCCGCCAAACACCCTGCCGGCCGCTTAACTCATGAACCTTTTCTCATGAGCCTTTTCTCACGAGCCTTTTCTCATGAGTCCCGGCTGCGCGCCCCTTCGCGTGTCCGGTTCTTGACCACCTGACGGAGCGGATGGCGCCGCAGATACTCGCCCTCCAGCTCCGCCATCCGCCTGCTGTGCGCGGTCAGCGCATCCGAGGAGCCGTACAGCAGCGTGTCGTGGCGTGTGCGGTGGATGTTCTCCAGCTCCTTGATCAACTGCGCTTCTTCAAGCTCGGCCGGGGGGACGCCGACGCCCTGCCGTGCGACATCGCTGATATCGGCCATGGGGATCTCCTTCCATGACTCCTTGACTCCTACGTACGTGACCGCCGCGGGACCACAGTGCAGCCGTGTGCCAGTCGTCTCCTCGGGTACCCGGTCCGCAACACCCACACAGATCGGCACAGTGCAGTACGGAGGAAGCAATGGATCTCGCGTTCCTCACCCCGCTCGCGGACCGTCCGGGCCCGTGGGCATCCGTTTACGTCGACACCTCGCAGACCTCACCGGCGGCGGCAGGTGAGCAGGAGCTGGCGGCACGCCACGCCTGCGAGAGGCTGTCACGGGACGGCGCCGACGATCCCACGTGCCGAGCTGTGTACGACATGATCACCTCGCTCCCCCGCTCCGGTGGGGCCCCGGGACAGGCGGTCTTCGCCACCGGCGGGGAGATCGCGCTTGGACTGCCGCTCGCCACGGCCCCACCGGGCGCCCAGGCCACCTGGTCCGCGCTGCCGCACATCGGCCCGCTGCTGGAATACACCGGCGAGGATCCCGCGTGCCTGGTGGCCTACATCGATCGTAGGGGCGCGGATTTCGAGCTGCGCGACGAGCAGGGGCGGCACCCCGCGGGCCGGCAGCGCGGCGCGGACTGGCCGGTGCACCGCACCGCGACCGCCGACTGGTCCGAGCGGCACTTCCAGCTCAAGGTGGAGAACACCTGGGAGCGCAACGCCGGGGAGATCGCCAAGGCCCTGCACGCCTGCTGGGAGGAGACAGGTGCGCAGACCGTGCTGCTGGTGGGCGACCCGCGCGAGCGTCGCGCCGTGCACGACCGGCTGTCCGAGCCGCTGCGCTCGGCGGCCACCGAGACCGAGCGCGGCGGGCGCGCGGCAGGCTCCGGGTCCAGGCTGCTCGACCACGAGATCGCCAAGGCGCGGGCCGAGCATGTGCGCGAGCACACCGCCGAGGTGCTGGACCGCTTCCGCGCCGGGCGCCCCGGTACCACGGCCGACGGTGAGCGGCAGGACGCGGTGGAGGGAGTGCCCGCGCTGGTGGAGGCGGCCCGTGAGCACCGGATCGCGACGCTGCTCGTACGGCCGGACGGCGCCGATCCGCACCGCGAGGTGTGGGTGGGGCGGGAGCCCGATCAGGTGGCGGTGCGGCGCACCGACGCCCAGTACCTCGGCGATCTGCACCCCGTATCCGCACGGGCGGACGATGCTTTGCTGCGCTCGGCCGCGGCAACCGGAGCGGAGGCGCTGCGGGTACCGACGGCGGGGGGAGCGGCCGACGACCTGCCGGTCGGCGGGCTCGGCGCGCTGCTGCGCTGGCCGCGGGCCGGCGAGGCGCGGTGAACGGAGAACAGGAGGACGACATGGAGCGACGAAGCAAGCTCAGCCCGCACCGGGACGACGAGATGAAGCACGAGTTGCAGGGCCTCCTGCGCACCGGCCACTCCACACGGGCGGAGGAGTGGCACGATCCGGAGCCTGCCGCCGACGATGACCCGGCCGTCGCCGCCGGGTACGTGTGGACGCGCGGCGTGGTGGACGAGACCGAAGCACTGCGCTACGAGCTCGCCCGGTATCTGGCCCGAACGCCGTTTCCCGCGAAGCGGCGGGAGCTGCTGCACACCCTCCGGGAACGCAACGCCCCGGACCAGCTGGTCGACCTCGTGCGCGACCTGCCGTCGCACGACACCTACCGCAATGTGCAGGAAGTGGTCGAGGCGCTCGGCGTCGTAACGAGCCGGTGAAGTGGCGCGTTTCAAACGGGCCATGGACGTACGGGGGTGAAGGGAAGGCCCACAGGCCACAGAAGACGAGAGAAGAGGCAGCGAATGCCACGGTATGTCAGGGATGTGATGACCTCGGGCGTGATGGCCGTTCGTCCCGACGCCTCACTGGTGGAGGCTGCCCAGCTGATGCGCGCCCAGGACATCGGGGACGTGGTGGTGACCAAGGGCGGCCAGATCATGGGGCTGCTCACCGACCGCCACATCACCCTGCGGGCCGTCGCCGACGGCCTGGACCCGCTGACGGTCAGCACCCAGTCGGTGTGCGACCCAGCCCCGGTGACGGTCCGTCCGGACGAGACGGTGGACTCGGCGGTGACGAAGATGCGCGGACACGCGATCAGCCGGCTGCCCGTCGTCGGGGACGGCGGCCGGCCGATGGGCATGGTGAGCATCGGCGACATCACTCAGGGCAGCCGTTCGGAGGCGTGAACGGCCTGACGGCGAGTGAACCGGGCGGTGCACTCCAGGTGCACCGGCATGTACGCAGCACAGCGGGTATGCGGTCTGCATGGATGAGTCGCTGAGAAAGCGTGTCCGTACCTGGCTGATCGAACGGGACCGGTCCGCGTTCGCGCTGGTGGCCTCGCGTCGGTGGCCGGGTGCGGAGCCGGTCCTGCCACGTCTGAGCCGCAGCGCCAACCACGGTCTGCTGTGGTTGGCGGTCGCGGCCGGAATGTGGGCGCTGGGCAGTTCGCGGAGCCGGCGCGCGGCGGTGCGCGGCGTGGCCTCGCTGGCACTGGCGTCGGCCACCGTCAACACTCTGGGCAAACGGTCGGTGCGCCGGGCGCGCCCGCTGCTGGACCCGGTGCCCATGGTGCGGCATCTGCCGCGCCAGCCGTTCACCACCTCATTCCCGTCCGGGCATTCGGCCTCGGCGGCGGCCTTCACGGTGGGCGCGGCGCTCGAGTCTCCCCGCTGGGGCGCGGCACTGGCACCGGTCGCCGCCTCGGTCGCCTTCTCCCGCATCTACACCGGAGTCCACTATCCGAGCGATGTGCTGGCGGGCCTGGCGCTGGGCGCGGGGGCAGCGTACACAGTGCGCGGACTGGTGCCGTCCCGGACGCAGCTGCCGCCGCCGGCCCGTCCGCGTACGGACGCCCCCGCGCTGCCGGAGGGCGACGGCCTGGTCGTGGTGGCGAACCCCTCCTCCGGGGCGCAGCCACAACTCGCGGACCCGGTACGGCAGCTGCGTACGGCGCTGCCGCGGGCCGAGGTGGTGCTGTACGAGGAGGAGGCCGGCCCGCTGCCGAAGGTGCTGGAGGACGCGGCGCGGGATGCCGCGGCAAGGGGCGGTGCGCTGGGGGTGTGCGGCGGCGACGGCACGGTGAACGCGGCCGTGACGGCCGCGTTGCGGTTCGGTGTGCCGCTCGCGGTGCTGCCCGGCGGGACGTTCAACCACTTCGCGGTGGATCTCGGGGTGGAGAGCATCGTGGAGGCCTGCGCGGCCGTGGCGGCGGGCAGTGCGGTGAAGGTGGACGTGGGCCGGGTGACACCGGCCGGGAAGTCCGCGGCGTCTCACGAGCCGATCCACTTCCTGAACACCTTCAGCCTGGGTGCGTATCCGGAACTGGTACGGGTGCGGGAACGCTGGTCGCCACGCATCGGCGGACCGGCGGCGACCCTGCTCGGGGTGGTGCAGGTGCTGCGCACCTGCCGGCCGGTGGAGGCCAGGGTGAACGGGCGCCGCAGGTCGATGTGGCTGCTGTTCGCGGGCAATGGCGCCTATCGCAGCGTCGGGCTCGCGCCGGTGCGCCGCTACGACCTGGCGGACGGCCTGCTGGACGTACGGATCGCGCACGCCGGCCGCTTCGCCCGGACCGGCCTGCTCGCGGCGGCGGTGAGCGGGGTGCTCAAGCGGTCACCGGCGTACGCGGCCGCGCGGACGCAGCGGATCCGGATCGCCGGTCTGCCGCCGGGCAGCCACATGGCGTACGACGGCGAAGTGGCGCCCGCGCCTGAGGTCTTCCAGCTCGACAAGCTCGAGGAGGGGCTGACCGTCTACCGGCCGGTCATGGATTGACCTGCCGTCTGAATAATGAGACTGCGTTCTCGAATTACAAGATACGAGCGTAGGCTGCGGGCATGTGCTGACGCACCGTCGAGAGGGGATCCGCCATGCCGCGCACAGAAGCCGTCTACACCCACGGCCACCACGAGTCGGTACTGCGCTCACACCGCTGGCGGACAGCCGCCAACTCGGCGGCGTATCTGCTGGGCGAGCTGAAGCCGCACATGCGGATCCTGGACATCGGATGCGGCCCAGGCACCATCACCGCGGACCTGGCCGAGCTGGTGCCCCAGGGGCACGTCACCGGAGTCGACGCGGCGCCCGGCATCCTGGACCAGGCCCGGGCGGCAGCCGCCGAGCGCGGCGTGGACAACGTCCACTTCGCGGTCGCGGACGTCCACGCCCTGGAATACCCGGGCGACTCCTTCTGCGTCGTCCACGCCCACCAGGTGCTGCAGCACGTCACCGACCCGGTCCAGGCGCTGCGCGAGATGCGACGGGTGTGCGAACCCGGCGGGATCGTCGCGGCCCGCGACTCCGACTACGCGGCCATGACCTGGTATCCGGCCGTGCCCGGACTGGACGACTGGGCGGAGCTGTACCAGCGGGTGGCGCGGAGCAACGGCGGCGAGCCGGACGCCGGGCGACGGCTGCCGGCCTGGGCGCGGCAGGCCGGCTTCACGGATGTCACCGCCTCGGCCGGCACCTGGTGCTTTGCGACTGAGGAGGAGCGGGCCTGGTGGAGCGGTCTGTGGGCGGACCGTACCGTCGCGTCGGAGTACGCGCGGCTGGCGGTGGACGGCGGCCACGCCACGCAAGCTGAACTGCGGCGGATCGCGGACGCGTGGCGGGAGTGGGGGGCGCGGGAGGACGGCTGGTTCACCGTGCTGCACGGCGAGGTGCTGTGCCGGGCCTAGTGCCGCGTCAGCCGGGTTTGCCCCGCTCGCCGCCCTGGCACGGCCATCTGCTGCGTTGCCCGATCGACCGAGCAGG
>NZ_JBUEGC010000039.1:0-68339 GCF_054963655.1 Streptomyces sp. HSS9-12
GCTCCGGCCTTGGCTCCGGCCTTGGCTCCGGCCTTGGCTCCGGCCTTGGCTCCGGCCTTGGCTGCGGCTCAGCGTACGGCGACGGGGTGAGAAGTGCTGCGGCCTCGGGCTCTGTAGCTTCGGGCTCCATGACTTCGGCCTTGGCAACCGGAGGCGCCGCTCCACCGGGCACGCTCTCCTCCGCACGCGCCTCGGGCTCCGGGGCCACCGGCTCGATGCCGAGCCGCTCCAGCTCCGCCCAGAGCGGGGCCAGCGCCTGCTCCCGGTCAAGGTAGAAGCGGCTGCCCCGGATGCGTACGAACGTCCAGTCCACACGCTCCAGATCGCGCTGGCGTGCGGCGGCCGTGGCGGCGTCCTCGCCCTCGGCGAAGGCGTCACCGTCGCACTCGATGGCGAGCCGCCGCGTACCGCCCTCCACCACCAGGTCGATCGCGTGACGGCCGACCCGGTATTGCGGGCGGACCCGGTATCCGCGACCCGTGAGCTCCAGGTAGACCTGCTGCTGGAAGAGGTTCTCGAAAGCCTCGTGGCGCTGGTCGGGCAGCACCTCGTCCGTCACCGCGGCGACGCTCTCCTCGGCCGGGCGGGTCAGGTGGTCGAGGTAGTGGCGACGCAGATCGTTCTCGTGGAACTGCTCAGTGCGGGCGCTGTGAAACACCCAGACCTGGTCGCGGGCGCGCGAGGCGGCGACGTTGATTCGCTGTTCGTACGTCTTGCCGCTGTAGCCGCCCGGGACGCCGCCGCCCGCCGTGGTGGCGGAGTTGACGCAGGAGATGAACATGATGTCGCGTTCGTCGCCCTGGAAGTCCTCGGCATCGCCGACGCGGATGCGGCGCTCTTCCCGCTCCTCGTACGACAGGCGCGCCACCAGCAGGTTCTCCAGCTCCTGGAGGTGCGCCTTGCTGCCGCGCAGGCTGATCACACCCATGGTGCGGCCCTCGTACGCCGGGTCCTCGCAGCAGCGCGCCAGCGCTTGGACCAACGCCTCCGCCTCGGCCTGGTTGACCATGCGGGTGTTGGCGCCGACGGCCTCTCCGCCCTCGACGTACACGGTGCGCACCGGGGGCAGACGGTCGGCCCCGTACTGGCGCAGCGGCAGCAACTGCCCGTTGTAGCAGAGCTCGTTGGAGAACCCGATGATCTCCGGCATGCAGCGGAAGTGCTCCTTGAGCATCAAGGTGCCACGACCGCCCGCGAGCGCCTCGGTGAGGTCGAAGAAACTCGTCTCCGGGCCGAACAGGCCCTTGCGGGGTCCCGGAAGATCGGTGAGCAGTTTGTCCTGGAGCTTGAAGTACTCCTCCTGCTTCAGGCCGACGTTCGAGGGGCTGACCTGCTTGCTGTCGCCGACCACGACGACGCGGTCGCCGAGCCAGGTGAGCAGCATCGCCTCGAGGCCGGACTGGCTGGCCTCGTCGACGATGACCACGTCGAAGATTCCCGGCCGGTCCATGGGCACCGTCTCTGCCACTTGATGCAGCGGCATGATCCAGGCCGGCACCGCGCTCTGGGCCTCGCGCAGCGCGTTCTGTGCCTCCCGGCGGTAGCGGTGCTGGTACTTGCCCTTGATGCGACGCACCGCCTGCTGGTAGGCCTTCAGCGCGGTGGTCTGGTCGCCCGTCAGCGTCCCGAGGGAGCGGTGCCAGGCGCGGGCGGCGGCCAGCTTCTTCAGGGTGAGACGGACCTCGTCGTCGGCCTCGGCCAGGCGCGTGCGCAGCTTGCGCTCGGCCTCCGGGTCGGTGAGGCGCTCGATGCGTTCCCGCCAGGCCGACCAGGCCCAGGACTCGGCGAGATGTGCGAGCCGCTCCTCCCACTGCGGGTCCTCAGGGCTACCGATGATCCGCTCAGCGAGGCTTGGAAACGCCTCCCGCACCGGCGTGAGCGCGGCTTCATGCGCGGCGCGCAGCCGGGCCGCCTCGCGGACCCCGGTCAGCTCCTCGCAGGCCTCGCGGTACCGCTGTGGGTCCTGCGCGGCGACCGCGTCACGGGAGCGCGCCAAGGCCGGCGAGGCGCCGGGCCGATCGGTCCAGGTACGCAGCAGGTCGGCGGCGCCGGCGATGAGGCGGCGCGACTGCTCGGCGGCACGAAGCGTGACCCGTACGCGCAGCAGGGAGCGCACAGCGGTTTCGGTGCTCTGCTCGTGCCACGGAGCGGCGGCGAGTTCAGGGGAGGTCGCGGCTGCGGTGACCACGTCGGCACGGGCCGCCCCGACGGCCAGCAGGGCGTCCAGGGCCTCGAGGTCCTGACGCAGCCGGGCGAGGCGCCGGCCGTGACTCTGCCACGGTGTTCCGGCGGCGCCCCACTCGCGCTCGACCTCGGCGAGGCACAGTTCCAACCGGACACGGGCGAGCACCTTCGCGGCGCTGTCAACGTCCTCAGGGGGACGGCCGTCCACCTGTACCTGCTGGACGAACGGGCCGACGATCTTGGCGAGTTTGGTACGCGTTCCGAGCGCGCCGCGCAGCTTCTGGCCCTGACTCAGCCCGTCGTGAAGGGTGGTCGCCAGGCTCAGCGCCGCGGGCGGCTCGTACTGCTCGAGTCCGGTGACAAGCGTGGCGCCGAGCGTGCCGAGCGCGGCGTCGGCCGCGGTCAGCGCGGCCGTGACCGCGGTGTGGCGGGTGCGTATCTGCCAGTCCTGGCCGGTGAGCACGGAGTTCAGACCGGCCGTCGCCCACTCCCCCGCAGCGGCAGCCTTGGCGGTCGTCCCCACCCGGGCCGTGGCGAAGGCGTCCAGGGCGGTGCTGAGACGCTGCTGTTCGGCGTCGGTGAGCCCGTCCACCAAGGCGTCGTAGGAGGCGGCGACCGACTCCTGGCGTGCGGCAGCGTGCGCCTCCTCCGCTGCCCGTACGGCGCCGACGGCCTCCTCGAAGTCACCGGGCGAGGGCAGTTCGGCCGGGCCCGGGACCTCCGCGGCCAGCGCCTGCTGCTCCGTCGTGTAGCCGCGGGCGGTGTGCAGCAGCCGCAGTGCCTCTCCGGCGGTGAGCGTGGCCTGCTGCCGCGGCACGGGGCCGATCCACTCATGGCGCGAGGCCTCGGCAGCCAGCCGCCCGGCTATCTCCTGGAGACTTCCGCTGTAGTCGCCGATCTCGGCGGGGAAGCGGTGGGTCTCCTGCTCGCGCAGGGCGTTGAGGTCCGTCAGGATGCCTTTTTGCGCGCGGCGGGCGGCCGCGAGACGGACTTCGAACTGCTGGATCTCGCGGCGGGAGGCCTTCGGGTCGTAGCCGGCGAAACGGCTGAGGATCGTGTGGACCGAGGCCTCCAGCTCGCGCTGGGCGCTGGTGCCGTCCTCAGTGCGGCTGACACACAGGTCCCGTACGCTCTCAGGCAGCTTCTTCCGCAGGACGCGCAGCGCGCGGGGAGTGTGGCTGGTGATCAGTACTCGCTTGCCCTGGGCGAGCAGGTCGGTGACCAGGTTGGCGATGGTGTGGGTCTTGCCGGTGCCGGGAGGGCCCTGGACGACGACGAGCCGATTGCCCCGCAGCCGTTCGGCGATGGTGCGCTGCTCTTCGTTGGCGGGCAGCGCAAAGTAAACCTCATCCGGCACACCGTCAACCTTCTCGGCCCTCTCCTGGTCGGCTGCGGTGAGCGCACCGTCCCCGCCTGCGATGTACCGCAGCAGATCGGTCGGCTGTGCGCCACGCTCCACCCGATTCGCGATGGCGGACAGCGCCTCGAGCGTGGAGCGGCGGGTGCGCTCGCGCAGGACCAGGGCGGGAGTGAACCCGACGACGGGGATGTCCAGGGCGCGCGGCCGCTCGCGGTCGGTTCCGGGCAGGTAACGTCCCGCGCTGTGGGCGGCGTTGGTCCAGCTGCGCAGCGCGGTGTGCAGATGCTCCAGCCGCTCGGGCTCGGTGGCGTCCGAAGCCTGCTCGAGCGCTTCGCGGATTTCCTCGCGCACGACTCCCTGCACGTGCTGCTCGGCGTCGAGCATGCCCTCCTCCAGGAGGAGGCCGGGGGCGCTGCGATCGGGAGCGGCGGTGAGGATTCCGGTGGCGGGGTCAAGGTGGAGCGTCGCCCGGTGGGTGACAAGGTGCCGCTCCACACGGTCACCGGATGATGACTGCCAGGTCAGACGGCCGAAGCCGAGGACGAGTTCATAGGACTCGCCGAGGTTGGCGGCGTCCTCGTGCATCTTGTGCAGGCGGTCGTAGAGCTTGACGAACGGATCGATGGCACGCCGTCGCTCCGCCCATTGCCGCCAGTCCGACTCCCAGGCGGCGTGGAGCTTCTCGATGTGCTCCCGGCGGGGGTGGTCGTCCAGTTCGTGGTATGTCTTCTCCAGGGCGATGCCCCGCGAGTGGTCCGGGAGTTCCGGTTCGATGCGACGGCGCAGGTGCGGGGCGTGCTGGGCGGTGAAATCGCGGACGCGTGCCTGGTCCACCCAGGGAGCCAGCTGGGCCGGGAGCTGCGGCGGCTCCTCGCGTTGCGGCCTTTCGACGGTCAGCCAGGCGGGCTCGGCGGTGGGTACGGGACCGTCCAGCACGGAGGCGATGCGCGCATCCTCGGGCAGGTCTGCGAACCAGACGGTGCCCTGGGCGCCGTCGAGGGTGCGCACGGGCCTGGTACGGGATTCCTCGGCGGCGGCAAGGAACCGGAAGATCTGGCGCACGCGGGTGGTGTCGGTGTCGGTGCCGGCGCCGTGGACGGCGGCGGAGGCAGAGGTTTCAATGTCCGTGCCAGGCACGGGGTCTGCGGTCGCAGGCCGTGTCTCCACCGGGGCGGACGGCTGCGGCGGCACGAGGTGCAGCACGGGCACGCGGGGATCCACCGGCCGGGACACATGGGCCTTTGGCGCGGTGCTGAAGGTGACGCCGTCACGCTCGTCGTCATACGCGAAGCAAACCTCGATATCGAGCTGTTCAGCCGAACCGCGGGGAATGCTGTAGGCCCAGGTTGCGGAGACGGTCCTGCCGGGCGGCAAGGTGCCTTCCAGATCTGCGTCGAGCAGATCGGATCCGTCGTCGTACACCCGGCGCGCCGCCTTGCCGTTCGCTCCGCAGCGGATCAGAAGCTCGATCCCGTCGAGTTCGAGCGTCCGCCCCGTGCGGTTGGTGAGGTACACGGTGCACGACACCAAGTCGTCGCCCTTGCGATGACCACGTGCATGCTCGGGTTCGACCAAGCGGTACGGCCGTACATCGTCCACCCGGACCTCGAGCCCGTCCACGTACACATGGGTCGATCCGACCGGCCGGATACCGTCGTCCACGACCTCGACATCGCGCTTGCTCACGCATCCCCCCACAGGTGCGGCTTGCCATCGGGTGGCCGCTGGGAGCTCACATCAATCACCCGGACCCGCGAGGCCGTGAAGCGCCAGTTCCGCAGATCAGTTTTTTACATGTGAACTCAGTACACGACAAAGATACTAGCAGGCTCGGACACAACTTCCCCTTTGATGCCCGGTAATGGCCGCAGGGACAGCGCGGACGGCAGGGCAGCCCCGGACCGGGCACAGATGCGCCGGGCCGCACCGGCGGTCAGCCGCGAGGTGAGTCGCCCACTGGCAAGAAGGCTCGACCAACTCCCACTCGGCATCCGAGAGAGAGACCCTAATCCGGAGTGTGTTCAATGACAGCGCGACGCTGAGTAGCTCAGACGTTGTGTCATTTGGTGAAGCAGCGGTGGGTGATGAGGGGCTGCGGCTATGCCGACGAAGGCAAGGGGGCTCGGCCTTGCGTTCGTAGCGGCGATGCAGGAGTGAGACCTTGGTGGAGAGATTGGAATACGCCGACGCCGGTGCTCGGTCGACGCCATACTGGCACCGCACACATGTCAGCTGACCAGGGCAGCCGGTGGGTGCTCCGGCTGCCGGAGGAGTTCCGGTGTCGCTCAGAGACGGCCTCAGCGGCCTTCGCTTGCGAGTGCGGCCCTGGCTGGCCGTCGTGGCCGTCAGCCTCGTGTCGGTGGTGGTTCTCTGGGTATCCGATCTGGCTCCGGAGTGGTTCTCGACGACGGTAAGCGCAGTCGTCGCGGGCGTTCTGGTGGAGGAGGCTGTGCGACGTCAGCGCCTCGCTCCCCGCGGGGAGCCGCTGTCCTGCCATGCCTCGGTCACGGCCGTCGGCTATCTCAGCGTACCTGGGCAGTCCGGTGAGCCCGCGCGAACCGTCCCGGCCAGCGGTCACACCGTCCGACTGCATGTGACAGCGAATGAACGCACCGTTGTACTCACCGGACTCCGGGTTGTGGTGATCGAGCGCCGCGAGCCTCGTGGGGACTTACATCCATCCGCAGGCGTACTCCCTGTTCGGGCGTACACCGTCCTCCTCGATGAGGATCCGCCCCGGCTGGAACCGCAGGGTGCCGATACGCCGTCGGTTTTCTCCTACAAGGTCGGCCCGGACGATCCCGAGACCTTCGAGCTTCGCGTGCAGACCGAACGCTGGTACGTGGCCTGGGTGCTGGAGCTTGACTGGGTGGACGGCAGTCGCTCCGGAACCAAGCGGATCGAGCTCGCCGGACAGCCGTTCCGTACCGTGGCGCGGCCGCCACGAGGACTCAGTTGGGAGGGTGCGGCGTGACATGGCTGCCATGGTCGAAGGAGCGGCGCGCGGAGAAGCGCCGCCAAGGGTACGTCGAGCGTGGCGAGTTCTTCGCGGCACGGGTTACGGGCTACAGCCATGTGACCGTGGTACTCGAGCCAAGCGACACCGTGGGCCCGGAGCCGCTCCACGTCCCGGCATCGGGCCACAACCTGTTCCTGGAGATCGCGGCGAACGGCAGCACGGACGTGATCCTCACCGCCGTGCGTGCCGAAGTGCTGGGCCGCGAGGAGATGGAACCAAGCGGTGTGGCGCTGGTTCCCCAGCCCGGTCCGGGGATGGTCCTTGCTCCGGACTTGGCCGAGGCGCGCCGACTCGGCCTCGAGAACTACCGGCCCATAGAAGAGCCGGACCTCGAGGTGTACCTGGACGAGGACCCTCCGCTGGTGTGCCCGGCGGCCGAGGACGCCACGGCATCCGGCCTTCCCCTGCGCATCCCTGTCGGCACCACGGACCGTATCGTCCTCGCCCCGCTCACCGACGACCGCCGGATCATCTCGTGGCGTCTCATCGCCGAGGTCTCCTACGGGAACCACCGCAGCAGCGCGGACTGGCCGCTCCTCGCGACGGCAGAAACCACGATGAACACCTTCCACCCTGATGGCAGGCGCACCTTCGCCCCAGCACACCACATCGCTCCGCATTGGAAGCCGCGCCGCGGCCCCTCCGCCGACGACGAGCCGTACAGTGCCGGTTTCTCCGTGCATGGGCACGGCACTCCTTCAGGCATGGTGGGCACTGCTCTGTCCACCGGAGGAACCTCCGATGAGACGGGCACGTTGCGCGTCGTCAGCTATGAGTCGGAGGTGCCCTCTACCGAGGCTCCGGCAGTGGACACGGTCAAGACGGTGCACCTCGTCCCCGGCCGGTGGCGGATGGACGTGAGCCTCACCCGGATTCCGGATCCGCACGGCGAACCTGCCACTCCCGCCTGGGCCTACGCCAGCCACGGAATGGAGAGTCTCGGGCAGCGAGAGATCCTCACGCTGGTGCTGGATCCGACCGAGGCCGGGCCCGTCACCTTCCCTCTCGAGCAGATCGTGCGGCTCGGCGGCATGGGGTCACGCGGACGCCGGCTCCGTGCGGGCGAGACGTTCCTCTTCGCAGATCACGAACGGTTCGAAATCGACCCACGGATCAGCGGTTTCACCTACACCGAGATCCGAGGCCGGTGGCTCGACCAGCTGGCCGACGCACTCGGGTACACGAACACCAGGCCGCTGGTGATGCTGCCGCTCCTGGGACCCGAGGCGCAGGCTGCCGGCGAGTACGGTCAGGTCCGTCTCCTCAGCATGCTGGGAGAGCACGCAGCCGTCTTCCCATACCCACAGTGGTTCGACGAACGCCGCGACGCGGTTCTCGATCTCCCCGCCCATGCCGAGGCCACGCTGCTGGCGAGGACCCCCAGATACCAAACTCCCGGCCTCTGCGCCCACCTTTCCGGTACACGTGTCGAGTTGGAGGTTCCCGCAGAGGACACCCGAAGCCTGGGTGACAGGCTCGGACACGAATCGGAGACCGTCACCCTGCTCCTCGGGCTCGCCGCGGACATCGAAGGAATCCTGACCTGGAAGCCCGGCTACGAATCGGCAGTCGCAGGGGAAGTCCCCATCCGACGAGGCGAGGAGACCATTCCCCGGCTGTCCGGCAACTTCATCCTCCTAGGCCATGGTGCGCCCGAATCGCTCGGAGCGGTGAAGGAGGACGGCTTCCTCTTCGTCCTCAGCGATCACGACTGGCACGGACTGCTGAGCGCCCTGCGGCACGGCCACCCCTTCCACTGCCCAGTTGGCGGCCAGGTGAGCGAACTGGCCGTCCGCATCCAGCCCAAGGGCATGCAAGCTGCGTTCTAACAGGCCGTCAAATTCACTGACGTCGTCGCCCCGCCGACGCACAGCAGCGCGTCGGCGAGCCCGAAAGGGTTCGTCCCGATGCACGTGCTGACACGCAAAGAAGGCATCGCGGACGTGTGACGCGAAAGCGCACGCTTCCTGCTGGACATCGTGGTGCAGCAGATTCACCTCCGACGGCGGTCTTGGGCCGGTGAAACTCGCGCTCTGGACCAACACGAAGGATCACGCCAAGACCGCCGTCTCCGCCTGCCGAACTCCCGGCTGAGTGACACCTCCCGGAGGTTCGAGGTCAGGCCAAAAGGAACAGGCCTACGTGCTCACACCGAGACTCGCTCAGCACCAGCCGCTGCAGGCATCGGCGAACCGCTTGAACGCGGCCTTGGTCCCCGATCCGGCGATTCCGTCGATCGGGCCGGTGTAGCCCCAGCTGTTCTTGAGCAGGCGTTGCAACGCCTTCACTGTGCCGCTTCCCACGATTCCGTCGATCGCACCGGTGTAGCCCCAGTGCGCCTTGAGGTTGCGCTGGAACGCTTTCCAGCTATTGGTGCCCAGCTGACCGTCGATCGCGCCGGTGTAGCCCCAGTTCACCTTTAGCCAGCACTGGACGTTCTTGGCTTGCCCAGTGCTCAGGCCGAGGTTGACCACCGCGAGCGGGACGGCAGCCTCGGAGCTCGCCGCCGGCTTCGAGGCCGGCGCTGACACCGCGAAGCTCGCGCCCGCACCCGCCAGGCTCCCAGCGGCGAGCCCGACAGCGGCAGTGACACTGACGAGTGTCCTGGTCAAAACACTTGATCGCATGCGTTTCCCCCTTCGGGTCGTAGGGCGGCACCCGACGCGGCTGACGTGGTCATCATCGGCCGCGTCGATGCGCCCTCTCTTGGTGGCAGCGCGCAGAAACGACCGTGGTCGTGGTAGACCCGCCCGCTTCAGCGCGATACAGGCAGAAGTTACCGCTTCTGCGGTATTCGGCTGGGCCCCGCTGTGAGAATTGGCTGATAAAGGACCATAAAGGATGCCCGCTGGCTGATCCGCCTCGCCCACCCCCTCGTCCCCCCTTGTTGAAGTGCCACCTCGATGTCAGACGCTGTCGTCATCCCTACGCCTTCCCACCCCCTTCACCCAAGCTGCCGCGAACGCACAACGAGCGGGTCCTAGGATGTCCAGTGGCCGAACGGTTCTGCTTTTGGCCGCCAACTGTCCATCCATGCACGGGGGTTATTCATGGGCGACATCGAGATCAAAACCGCGCGGGTACGCGCCGCAGCCGCCGACACCGAATCCCTGTCCCAGCAGGTCATGAAGCGCCTCGGCCATTCTCTCGACACCAGCGACGAGGTATACACCTCCCACTACGGCAACGGCTGGGAAAGCCCGGTCCACCTCAAGGTATGCGCCGAGAAATGGGAGGAGCACATGATCTCCCTCGCCAAGAAGATGGGCGAGCTCAGCCGCAAGCTGCGGGACTCCGCCGACAGCTACGACAGCGCGGACGCCGAGGCGGAGTCACGACTGCGCGCCGGTCTCAACGACCTCGGGAGGGCCTGATCATGGTCTCGTACGAAGGGATCAACAACGCGCTCCCCAAGAAGTGGGCGACCGCGGCCGACGAATGGCACGCCCTCGCCAAGTACGCCCTCGATGCGGCGAAGGACCTGCGCGAGTACGGAGCCAAGCCGCTCGCCGACAACTGGACCGACGAGGTGGGCGCCACCGCCGCGGCCGAGTTCGAGCTGCTCGCCAACCAGCTGGAGGCTGCCTACGACATCCTCCTCGCGGTCAACATGGTCGCCGACGGCATGACCACCACCATCGAGACGGCGCACAGCACCATGCGGGCGGCAGTCGACCTCGCCACCCGCTACGGCCTGGAGATCGGCGTCGACGGGACGATCACAGGCCCGCCCCCGCGCAACCGCACGGAGGCCGAGGAGATTGGCCCCTACCGGGCCGAGGTGCAGGACCTCATCGACCAGGCCGTGGAACAGGTCACCGCCGCCGACAAGCTGGCCGCCGCGGAATTCACCAAGCTCGGCAATCAGACGGGCGTCACCGACCCCTCCAAGGCGCTGGGCGAACTCCAGACCCACGCCTCGCACGTCCAGATGACGATGCTCGCCGGCGACATCCCGGTGAACGAGGACCCGACCACGGTCCGCCAGTGGTGGAACGGCCTGTCCGCAGAGCAGCGCAAGGACATGATGCTGGCCCAGCCGGTCACCATCGCCAACCTGGACGGCATACCGGCGGATGTGCGGCAGGAGCTGCGCGGCAACGGCAAGTACGACCGAGTGAAGCTGGTCCAGTACGCCCTCGACAACTGGAACAAGGACGACCCGACCGACTTCGGGAACAACTGCACCAACTTCGTCTCCAACGCCCTTCATCACGCGGGTATGAAGGAGAAGACCAGCTTCTGGGAGGGGACGACGGGCGACGACACCTGGATGATCGGAAACCGCACCGGTGTCGACTCGGTCGACAAGCGGCTCGCCTACTCCGACACCTGGGCCGCCGCGGAGAACCAGCAGAACTTCATGCTCAAGCACGGCGGTACCGAGGTCCCGCGGTCCGATGTGAAGCCGGGCGACATCATCTACTACGAGCAGTCAGGCCCCAACGACTCGATCGAGAAGGGCAATACCCACCACGCGGCGATCGTCACCGCGGTGATGCCGGACGGCGAGATCAAGTACACCCAGCACAGCGACTCGTACCAGAACGTGAGCCTGGAAGGCCGGCTTCCGGCGACCGAGAAGCACGAGGGTCAGCAGAACATACGGATCGTCCGTCCCAACCCGGACTGGTACTGATGACCACGAACACGCGGATACGACCGTCTACACCCTCGATCTCCTGGCGACGTCGGTCCCTGCTGGTGCCGGTGCTGGTGGTCGCATCGGCCGGACTGCTGGCGGCCCACTTCTCCTTCGACGGCGACACCTTCCAGAACTGCAGGTACCTCGGCCCCTCCACGCGGATGTACGTCACCGCCTGGGCCGCCCCGGTGTGCGGCCTGGCGGCCCTGCTGCTCCTGCTGGCCCTGCGTCGCGGCGCGCACCACCGGGGGCAGCGCCCGGAGGCGGCTTGGCAGGGGCGGGTGGCCATGGGGGCCGCGTGCCTCGTCCCCGTCCTGCTGCTGGTACAGCTCGCAGCCTTGTACTGGGTGTACGAACCCGACCCGTCCGGAGGACACGACTGCTCGGGCGTGGTGACAACCCACAGCCCAACGAATGCCTTGTCACTGCATGCCCGCTGGTGAACCGGCCCGCGTGGTGGGAACTCGTGATATCGCGGCCCCCCCGCTGTCCGGGGCAGGGCGCGCTTTCTGTGCCCTGCGCATACCGCACAGTCGCAGGACTCTAGGCGGGCACGATGCGCCACGTAAAGGACGTTTGACCATGGTGTGCGTGGCACGTGATCCGAGGTGCTGAACGCTTGATCTTCGGCGCATCGCTCGCCGCCCCTGCCATCACGGGTGCGGCTCGTAGCGGCAGGTACCGCGCGCCTCAGGGGGTGCGGGCGACTTCGGCCCACACCGTTTTGACGAAGGCGTCGCGGGGCGCACAGCCCCAGCGGTCGGCGAATGCCTGAACAAGGAGCAGGCCGCGGCCGGACGGCGAGTCGGGGGCCGGTGAGGACGCGGCGGACGGCGGGGTGCGTTCGGGGCGGGCATCGGAGACCTCGATACGGACCACCTCGGGGAGGAGGACCAGCCGCAGCTCGAAGTCCCGGCCGGGCAGGCGGCCGTGGGTGATCGCGTTCGCGGCCAGTTCGGCGGTGACCGCGGCCACGGAGGACGCGGTGCCGGTCGCGTACGGGATCCCCCAGGTGTCGAGCTGCTCCACCGCGAGCCGGCGGGCGAGGCGGGCGCCGCGTCGGGTGGCACTCAGGCGCACCGTGAAGGTGGGGGTGGCGGTGGGTAGTTGGGCGGCGATTTCCGACTTCATGGCGTAACCGTCCCCTTACGCAGATAGCCTGACCAGGTCGGACGTCCGTACCCGGGCTCTCCGTACGGCCCGGGTACGGGCTTGTACGGGTCACGGCCCGTGACCGGGGACGGCGTCCCGCGTTGAACCGCGAACGCGACGGATGTTTGGGGCGTGGGGCTCATGGGGAACAGCCGCCCGAGGAAACGGGACAAGGACGACGACCGCCCGGCCATCTGGGTCGGTTACGGCAAGCTGGTCAAACTCTTCCGCGAGCGGGCCAAGCTGACACAGCAGGAACTCGCCGACGCTGTCGGCTACTCGTACGAGCAGGTGGCGTCGATCGAGCAGGGCCGACGCCCGGCGAAGGCCGCGTTCACGGAGGCGGCGGAACGGGTGCTGGGGGCGGGCGGGGCGCTGGGGGTGTTGCAGGAACAGGTGGATCTGGCCAAGCTGCCCGCGTTCTTCCAGGACTTCGCCGTCATCGAGACCGAGGCTGTGAGCCGGTTCTCGTACGATCCGCTGCTCGTGCCGGGGCTGTTGCAGACGGAGGAGTACGCGCGGGCGCTGTTCTCGGGCCACTGCCCGCCGATGGACGAGGAGATCATCGAGCAGCACATCGACGCGCGGCTGAACCGACAGAAGGTGCTCACACGCACGCCGATCGTGGAGCTGGCGTTCATCATCGGCGAGAGCGCACTGCGCAACCCGGTGGGCGGCCGGGAGGTCATGCGAGCCCAGTGCCAGCAGCTGCTGAAGGCGGGCGCGTTGCGGAATGTCGAAATCCAGGTCATGCCCGCGGCTCCCGGCTTCCACCCGGGGCTGGACGGACCCTTCGTCCTTGTGGAGACCCTGGAACACCGTCACATCGGCTACATCGAGTCCCAGGAAATCGGGGTCGTGGTCAGTGACCCGCACAACGTGAGCTCGCTCGGCTTGCGATATGGCAAGCTGCGATCGCAGGCTCTACACGTAGAGGAGTCCGCACGTCTCATCGAACGCGTGGCAGGAGAAGCATGAGCACGGACCAGGACACGAACGACGTCGGCCAGCTCAAGTGGTTCAAGAGCAGCTACAGCGGATCGGGCGGCGGAGACTGCGTCGAGGTGGCGGCCAGCCCCGGCACCGTGCACGTGCGCGATTCCAAGGACACGGCCGGGCCGACGCTCCGCTTCTCGCGCGAGGAATGGCGCGCGTTCGTGGCGTTCGCGACGGCGATACCCGGATGAGTTGAGCCTCGCCCGTCAGACCTGACGACACGACCTGGCCCGCCCGCACACCGTTGAACGGCGTGCGGGCGGGCGCGGTGGTGGGCGGGTCAGAAGAGGGCGTCGTCGGGCGGGGAAAGCCCGTCGTCCTCGAAAGAGGCGCCGGAGGATGAGAGCGTGCTACCGCCCCTTCCCACGGCCTTCTGACGCCTGGCCTCTTCGGAGGGTTGGGGCATGTCGGGGTGCTTCTTCGGCTTCTTGTGCAGGCCGAGGAAGACCTCGTCGGCGTACGCCTGGTGGTTGAGCTGGCGCAGCCGGTCGACGATCTCGGTTCGGGCGAGCAGCCCGATGGTGTAGCGGGTGCCCTGGTCGGTCTCGTGGAAGCCGTGGTCGAGCGGAAACGTCTCGTGTGTGGGATCGGCGGGCAGTGTCGTCCCGGTCTCGTCCAGCAGATCGTCCCAGCCGTAGGCGGCAACGGTCGCACGGTCGATCTCCTCGTGGATACGCCGAAGTTCGACGATGTCGTCGTCCTGGCAGTCGGGATCGTGGACAAGGTTGTACGTGGCAGTAAGCCCGATATTCCGGCGCAGCATCAGCTCGCGGCGGTACGTGTCGAGACGGGTTCCGGCAGCCCGGAGGGCATCGGTGAGCGGAGGGCGGACAAGGGTTTCGAACACGTCGGTGGGGGTGTAGCGGAGGTCGCCCTTCAGGGTCGAGGCGCGGTCGATGGCCCACCAGTAGTGGGGAGCGCTGCTGAGCACGGCGAGCAGGGCGGGGCCATCCGAGGCGAAGACAACGAGCGCTTCACTGAAGACCTGCCCGTTCGGCACGATGACTGGCATCACGACCTTGCTCACGCGCGTCAGGACGATACACCGCTCAAGCGGCGCTATGGCCTTCACCAAGGCCGGGCGCTTTTCCGCGTATTGCCACCAGTAGTCGCGATAGACCTTGCGATTGCTCTCGTCCCGCTCCGGTTTCACCTCACGCAGGACCTTCTCGTGTGCGTTCGGGTACTGCTCAGCCTCCGCCAGCTTCCAGTCCTGGAAGTTGATGACCCAGCGGTCCGTCCCGTACCAGGGGTGGTTGTTGATGTCCTGACCGTTGAGATACGGGAACACGACCTGCGCGTAGCGCTCGTCCTCGGCGATCCATGCTCGGGCCTCCGCCTCAGGCAACGTGAAGCCCAGGCCCAGGACAATTGCCCCCTGAAACGACAGACCGCCGTTGACGTCCAGCGGCTCTGCCCACGAGGCTTTGCGAGTTGCCGGATTCAGGGACGTCGAGATACCGCTCGGCGCCACGAGCCCACCCAGCACGTACGCGGCCTCCTCTCCCACCGGTGCCTTACTGGTCCACACCGCGCAGTACTCCAGCACCGCCGAACGCGACGGCCAAGGCGCGCTCTTAACCGCACGCCGGATCTCGACACCTGCCCTCTCCAGCTGGTCGAGCCCGACCTCACGCGTGTCCCCCTGAGCCAGGGTGTTGGTAGCGATCAGGCCCGTCTGCCCGCCCCGGTTCAGCAGCTGGTGCGCCCGCAATTCGAAATACGCAACAAGGTCGGCACTCCCGCGCTTGCCGTCCGCGAGGTAGTCAATCACGTACTCGCGGTAGGCCTCCCCCAGCGCTCCCGTGAGCTTCTGCCCTCCCAGGAATGGCGGATTCCCCACAATCGCGTCGAACCCAGCCCGCTGCGTAAACACCTCCGGAAACACCAGCGGCCAGTGCATCGGCACCCGCTTCAGCCCGCCCTCCGGCAGCTCGCTCGCCAGCCACTCATCGGCGGTCGCCCGCGCCTCACGCACGACCTCTGAGACGTCGGACACCCCCTCGGCGACGATGCGGCCCACGATCCGTTCCGCCGTCGGGAAGAGGTTGCGCAGGCGGTCGCCGCTGTCCTCGTCGTACCAGGGGACGCGGCCCGAGGCGCAGGTGGCGAGGCCGGCGCCCACCACCAGATCCCCGACGAGCTTGAGGCGGGCCGCGTGCTCATTGACCTCGGCCAGGCGCTCGCGCTTCTCCATGAGGGCGGGCAAGTCGATGCCCTTGATGGCCGTGATGGCGAGGCGTTCACTCGTCAGCTGGTCAACGCGGTTGCGGGCCCCCTGGACCCAGCCGAACACGTCGTCCTGGTGCGACGGGGTGAGGCTGATGGTCTCCAACTGCTGCATATTGGCAACACCCAGCAGCGAGTCACCCGCCACCAGCCGGTCGTCAAGGAACGTGAACGGCCGTGTCGGGTCCATGGAGACCAGCCACAGCGACAGCTTGGCCATCTCCACCGCCATGGGGTTGAAGTCGACCCCGTACAGGCAGTGCTCGATGATCTGGCGCCGGGCCTCGATGACGACCGGGTCCTGTTCTGCGTCCGCCGCCGTCACGGCGTCCACGGCCCGGCCGGCCCGGTAGGTGATCGCGTCGGCCCGGTCATCGTGTTCCCAGGCTTCGATCAGGCGCTCCCCCAGGTAACGGCACGCGGCCACCAAGAACGCCGCCGAGCCCATGGCGATGTCCGCCACCTTCAGCGACAGGATCTCTTCCGACGACTTGAGCCGCCACTCCCCCGTGTCCGCCGTCTGGAGCGGGCCCGGCCCGTAGACCAGGGGCTCCAAGGCATGGCGGACGACCTCCTCCGCCAGGTCCCGGGGCGTGTAGTGCGTGCCGGTGTTCTTGCGGAAGGAGGACTCCGTCACGTACAGCGCGCCGGTGCCGATGACCACCGGCAGGTCGCGCAGGTCCCGGCGTATCAGGCCGAAGAACGGCAGCAGGCGTTCGGTCAGCGCCGCGTCCTTGCAGGCGGCGAGCAGCAGACGGCGGGCCTCCGCCTCATCCTGCCCCTTCAGCGGGGCGAGCAGCTTTTCCAGCTTCGCGGCGCTCGCGGGCGGCTTGGGGTCCCTCCACGTGTCGTGGATCTTCTTGGCCAGGGCCTTGACGTCCTTGCTCGACGCCGCCAGCGACTCCAGCTCCCGCAGCGGGACCTCGTGTTCCACACCCGGAGGACCGATCAGGCCGGCCATCGGCTCGACGGCGCGCTCGCAGTCGTACGAGAGCAGGCCCTCGTACACGTAGCCGATCTCTTCGACGCCGAGGGCGCGGAAGCTCAGCGTGCGGGTCTCGGCCTGCTTGCCCGTGCCGACGCGGACCTCCTGGACGGCCTGGAGCATGTGCAGGACTGTCCGGTCGTCGATCGGTAGGAGGGACGAACCGAGTTCCAGCCAGGGGTACTTGTTCGGGTCGAAGATCGATCCGTCGTAGGCGGGCAGGTGGAGTTCCGGGTGGTCCACTCCGCCGTACACCGCGTGGAACAGGGCGATCAGCCGGTGCCAGGCCGCCGTCGTGTGCTCCAGCGATGTCTCGCCCTCCGCGTCGGCGCGGGCCTTCAGCTCGGCGCGCAGGAAGCGGGCGGAGTACGAGGCCGCGTACACCTCGTTGTCGGCCGGCAGCAGGCCGCGCTCTTCGGCGAACAGCAGGAAGACCACGCGCATCATCACCGCGACCGCGCCGCGGTAGACCTCGCCGGCCGTGACGTCCTGCGCGTGCAGGCCGGGTGCGCCGTTCGCCATCGCGCGCGCGTCGGCGCGGCCGATCGCGTCGACCAGCAGCTCGACGGCCTGGCGGACCTGGACGCCCAGCGCGTTGGTGACGTCCTCGCCGGCCTCCTGGCTCTGCCGCAGCAGGCCGGGCAGCGTCTCCGGCTCGTCGTACGCGAAGAAGCGGCGGCGGCTCAGGATCGAGATGAAGGCGCGTACGACATTGCGCTCGGCGGCCTCGTTCCAGCCGATGGCATCGAAGACGGCAGTGGTCGTGACGCCGCCGATGGGCGCCCAGACCAGGCACCACCAGCGGCCGTCCGTCACCAGGCCCAGCGGGACGCCGTGGTGGCGCAGCAGCCGGGCGAGCCGGTCGGCGGGGCTCGCCGCCCATTCGCCGCCCCAGCTCGGCCGCACGGTGGGCACGGTGCCGACGGGGACGGTCATGCCGAGGACGCGTACGCGCTTGGCGGCGGCGTGCGCGGTGGGCTCGGCGGCGAGCTGGGCGCCCGGCTCCACGAGGGCGAAGTCGGCGGTCAGGCGGGCGTTGTGCTCGGGTACGTCGACGGCGAAACGGTCCAGGTCCAGGTCGTCCTCGTCGCCCTGGCGCAGGGCGAGCCCGTCGCCCCACTCGATCAGGTCGCGCAGGACGTACGCGGTCCACTCGTCCCGGCCGGCGATGCTGTCGGCCTGCCAGTCGGCGTGGCGGGCGCGCAGCCGTATTCGCTCGCCCTTCTCCAGCGCGTCGAGCTGGGGCCAGGTCCGGAGCAGCACGGGCATGGTGAGGAACGGCCCGGAGACCTCGGTGAGGTCGAGCCACTCCTGGTGCTGGGCGCGGCCGTCGAGGGCCTTGGCCTTGGCGGCGGCGAGGCCTCGCGAAGTGGATCGGGGGCTCATCGGCGGGCTTCCTTTGCGGGGATCACGAAGACGACGGCGACGGGGAAGAGGTGCGATCGTGGGTCGCGGTAGCGGTCGGCGATGGCGGCGTGTTCACGCTCGCGTTCCGTGGCCAGACCGTCGAGGCGGTACTGCCAGCGGGCGCGGTCGTCCTCGTACTGGCGGCGCTCCAGGGCGGTGAGTTCGCGGGCGGTGAAGAAGCTCATCTGCTCGCCGGCGCCGTCGCCCTCCTCCGTGAGCTTGGCGCGCAGGGTGGATTCGAAGCGGTCGAGGGTGGCGGTGATCCGGCGCTCCTCCTCGGTGCGGCGGTCGGCGAGGGCGTTGCGCAGGGACTCGCCGCGCTCGTCGGCGCGCGCCCGCAGAGACCGGTAGAGCGGCTGCTGGAGGCGCGGCCAGGCCTCGCTGAGCTGCTGACGCAGATGCGGCGCGGCCTCCGAGCCGCCCGTCAGCGCGCGGGCGAGGACGGCTCCTTGGGTGCGTACCGACTCCCAGCGGCGGAAGCGGCCGGTGTCGCCGAACCAGCCGCCCGCGTACAGGATCTCCTCGTGCAGCCGGGTGCCGTCGGTGCCGACGAGGACGTAGCGGGCGTAGGCGGAGACGAGGGTGGTCTCGACGGCGGGGTCGTCGGTGACGACGGCGGTGACGCGGTGCAGGCCGACGCTGTCGGCATTCCATACGGCTGCTGTGAGCAGCCTGGTGGAGAGCGCGACGAGCGGGTGCTTCAGATGCGCCAGTACGACGTCGTCGCGGCCCTCGGCGGCGATCTTCGGGTCGAAGGTGACCGGGCGCTGCTCGCCGGGGCGCAGCCGGTGGGCGAGGCCGCGGGTGGCGCGCTCCCAGGTGCCGGACAGCGGCGGGACCTCGTACAGGCCGTCCTCGAAGTCCTCGTGGTGGTACGGGACGAGGGGCTGCTGGTGGTCGAGGGCGAGGGCGGTGTCGACGGC
The DNA here is from genome assembly GCF_054963655.1 of Streptomyces sp. HSS9-12. Taxonomy (NCBI): domain Bacteria; kingdom Bacillati; phylum Actinomycetota; class Actinomycetes; order Kitasatosporales; family Streptomycetaceae; genus Streptomyces; species Streptomyces sp. HSS9-12. The sequence goes on from NZ_JBUEGC010000039.1 coordinate 18,901, forward strand.
GCGCTTGATGTTGGCCGGGGTGAGGCCGAGGGTGGTGACGGTCTCCTCGTACTGCTCGGCGAGGCGGCGGGCCTGGGCGGTGACGTTCTGTTCGGGGGCGACGGTGCCGCCGGTGCGGCGGCCCTTGATCTGCTTGGGCTTGGCGTTCTCGATGTCGACGGGGGCGGTGTCGCCGGTCATGCGGCGCTGGACGGCGTCGGCGATGACGGCGTTGACGGAGCCGAGGTCCTCCTCCATGCGAGCGACCTTGCGGGCGACGCGGGAGAGGAATTCGAGATCGGCCTCGTACGAGCCGGCGGCGGCCTTCTCCCAGCCGGAGCCGATGAAGTGGGTGATCTCCGGGTCGTTCTTCTGGCCCCAGCGGTCGATGCGGCCTATTCGCTGTTCGAGCTTGTTGGGGTTGAAGGGTATGTCGTAGTTGATGAGCCGGTGGCAGTGGTTCTGCAGGTCGATGCCCTCGCCGGCGGCGTCGGTGGCGATGAGGATGCGCACCGTGCCCTCAGGGCTGGAGGGGTCGGACTGGAAAGCGCCACGGATCTGCTCGCGCTCCTCGACGCTCAGGCCGCCGTGCAGGACGGCGATGCGGCCGTCGTCGGTGAGTTCCTCCTGGCGCAGCAGGTCGAGCAGCCACTTCTGGGTGTCGCGGTACTCGGTGAAGATGACGACGCGTTCGCCTGTCCAGTGCCGGTCGGGCCGGCAGATGGCCTTGAGGGTGCGGATCAGTGCCTCGGCCTTGGAGTCGGCGGCGGCCTCGTGGGTGAGGGCCCAGCGCTCCATCTCCGTCAGCAGGCGGAGTTCCTCGCCGTCCTCGGCGGGGGTGAGGCTGGTGGAGCGGGTGAGCGCGGCGTCCTCGGCGTCCGCGAGGCCGAGGTCGTCGAGGTCGCCCACCATGTCGGTGAACTCGTCGAGCCAGTCGGGGACTTCGGAGGCGGCGGAGCGGGTGCGCCCGCCGGTGTCGTCGAGATGGGAGAGATAGATCCGGACGGTGTGCAGGAAGGCGGCCGGGGAGGAGAACAGGCGCTTCTTCAGCAGCAGGGTGACGAGGTCGGCGGCGCGGCGGCCACCGCGTGCCCCGGGGGTGAGCTTCTTGCGGCGCAGGTCGGCGAAGCTGCCGAGCAGGCCGTGGATCTCGCGCTCTGCCGGGGTGTATTCGACGGGGAGTTCGCGGGTGACGCGGGTACGGAAGCGGGGGGTGCCGTCCGGGCTGGTGATGTTGGATTTCAGGCGCCGCACGACGGTGTCCTTCAGCGCTTCCTTGTCCGGGTCGACGCCGCGTGCGAACTTCTGGTCGTCGATGAGTTCCAGCAGGGCGGTGTACGACTCGGGGTAGCCGTTGTGCGGGGTGGCGGAGAGGAACAACCGGTGCTCGAAATGCGGGACGAGCCGCCGGATCAGCTTGGTCTGCTGGGAGTCGACCGCGTACACCTGCTTGGGCGCGGCGGGTGCGACGTGGTGCGCCTCATCGAGGACGAGCAGGTCGAAGAAGCGGCGTATGCCGTCACCCTCGCGAGCGGCCTCGCCGGCGGGGACCACCTCGTCGAGGAGCCGCTGGGCCTTGGTGCCGCGCAGCCAGGGCAGGGACACGATGGTCAGCGGGTGGACCCGGAACGGGTTGGCGGCGGCGCCGTGGGTGCGGCGCAGCCGGGCGCAGTGCTCGGAGTCGACGATGGTGAACTCGAGGCCGAACTTGTCGTGGAGCTCGTCGCGCCACTTGAGGGTCAGGCCGGCGGGGCAGACGACCATGACGCGACGGGCGCGGCCGCGCAGCAGCAGCTCCTGGACGACGAGGCCGGCTTCGATGGTCTTGCCGAGGCCGACGTCGTCAGCGAGGAGGAGGTTGACGCGGGGCGCGCCGACGGCGCGGGAGACGGGTTCGAGCTGGTAGGGCTCGACGGCGACGCCGGAGCGGAACGGGGCCTGAAGGGTCTTCACATCGGCCGAGGCGACGGCCGACCAGCGGACGGCGTCGAGGAAGGCGGCGAGGCGCGCGGGCGGATCGTACTGGCCGGTGGAGGCGTCGGGCAGGGAGCCGGCGGGCAGCACACGGCGGCCGGGCTCGACCTCCCAGATGACGGAGAGGGTGTCGCCGAAGCGGCCGTCGGCGACGGACTGGAGGTGGACGAGCGTCGCCGGCCGGCCCTCAGCGGACGGCGCGGCGGGCTCGACACGGGCCACGACCCAGCTCTGGCCTCGGACTTCGACGAGGTTGCCCTCTTCGGGCAGTCGCCCCTGGGGTGCTGTGGTTGTGTCGCGCTGGGCTGTTGCCGTCATGGCGGTGGCCGGCCCTTCCCCTCGGGTCCGTCGTGGCGCCGACCGGACATCCCGAACTCCCCACCGGTCGGCAGGAGTTAGGGTAACAGGAATATTTACCCGTGAACATAGTTCACGGATTAGAGGGATTCGCGGAGGAGCCGGTCGAGGCGGGCGAGCAGCAGTTCCGTACGCGTCAAGCGTTCGGTGTCCCCGGGAAGATGGCCGTGCAGGTCGTCGCGCAGGTGCGCGAAGAGGTCACGGGCACGGCGGTGATCCCCGGACCTCGCCACCAGGACGGCGATCTCCTCCCGGGTGCGCAGCACCTCCGGGTCGGTCGGGCCCTGGGCGCGGCGCTGTGCGCTCACGCCGGGTACGGGCCCTGCGGCAGCACGAAGGGGCGGCGCGGGTCCTCGGGGACGAAGCGGCGTCCGGCAGCACTGCCCGGGTCAGCGGCGGGCAGGAACGGGGCGAGCGCGGCGTACACCTCGGCCGCCGAGGCCGGGCGCTCCTGGGGAACCTTGGCGAGAAGCGCGTACAGCAACTCCTGGAGCCCGTCCGGGACTTCGGTGCCGGCAGCGGCGATCGGCGGCGGCTCGTCACGCAGATGACGGGTGGCGAGCAGGGCGGGCTGCTGCGGCGGGAAGGGCGGGGCTCCGGCGAGCATGCGGTGGAGCAGGCAGCCGATGGCGTACAGATCGCTGCGGCCGTCGAGGTCCGGGGCGCCGGAGAGCAGCTCCGGGGACGCGTACAGGATGTTGCCGGGACACTCACCGGTCATGGCGCGACCGGCCGGTCCAGGTGCAGGTCGTGCCCGGCCCAGACGTGTCCCATTCCGCCCTTGCCGAGCTGTCTGTTCAGCCGATAGCGGTCGTGCAGCACCGTGCCCGCAGCGATCACATTCACAGCTCTGCTCCATGTCCTTCACATGCTCCACACCACAACGATGCGCCCTGTGAACAAAGTCAATGACCGTAGTAGCCTGCCAGGTGCTACGGGATCACGCGACGCCACGTGCCCCCGCCAGGCACCTGCACTGAGAACGCGTACCCGCTGCGCCCCCCACAGTCGACCCCGGAGATCTCGATGACTGCAGTCCAGGCCGTCCCGGTCACCCTCGCGGAGATCGCGCGGATCGCGGGGGTGGGGCGCGCGGCGGTCAGCAACTGGCGCCGCCGGCATGACACTTTCCCCGAGCGGATCGGGGGGACGGACGTCAGCCCGCAGTTCTCCCTCGCCGAAGTGGAGAAGTGGCTGCGGGCGAACGGCAAACTCAAGGACAGCGGAGATCGCGAGCTTCTGTGGCCGCGGTTCGAGGCTCTGGGCAGCCGGGACGAGACCGGGCTCGCGATTGCGCAGGCCGGACGGCGGATGCGTGGCGGCCGGGGGCGGGCGAGCGGCCCCGAGTTGTCGGAGCAAGCCCGGGAGCTGGTCACCGAGGCGGCGCGGCTCGGGCGGCGCGCGGGCGCGAAGGACACTTTCGACTTCCTGCTGCAACGCTGGCTCGACGCCCATGTGCGGCAGATCAGCACCACTCCCCCGCAACTGGCGGCCCTGATGGCCCGGATCGCGCTGAGCGCCCAGGCGGATCGTTCCGGCAGACCGCTGACCGTACTCGACCCGGCCTGCGGCACAGGTCATCTGCTCGCTGCCGCGGCGCAGGCACACCCGGCGGGCCCGGTGGTCCTGGCGGGCTGCGACCGGGACCCGGCACTCGCCGCCCTGGCCTCCGCACGACTGGCCTTCGACATGGACGGCTCCGACGCCTCAGTGGACATACAGGTGAGCGACTCGCTACGAGCCGATCCGCATCAAGGTCTGACGGCCGACGTCGTACTGTGCAATCCGCCGTTCAACGAGCGCGACTGGGGCTACGAGGAGCTGGCCACCGACCCGCGCTGGGCGCACGGGCTCCCACCGCGTACCGAACCGGAACTCGCCTGGGTGCAGCATTCCCTGGCCCATCTGCGCCCCGGTGGCACGGCCGTCGTGCTGCTGCCGCCGGCTGTCGCCGCCCGCAAGGCGGGCCGCAGGATCCGCGGCGCGCTGCTGCGCACTGGATTGCTACGGGCCGTGGTCGCCTTGCCGCCCGGGTCCGCCCAGCCGCACAGCGTCTCGCTGCATCTGTGGCTCCTGCGCGCACTTTCGGGCGCGGGAAGCACGGAGAACGGTGGCGACGTGCTGCTGGTCGACGGGGCGCGGTACGGCAAGCCCGGGGGCAGGGAGCCCGGTCCTGACTGGGAAGCGCTGAGCGCCTTCGTGACGTCCGCGCTCGACGCGTTCGACAGCCCCGGGGCCGCGCTGCCCGAGGGGGCCGCCACAGTGCCCCTCATCGACCTGCTGGACGATGAAGTGGACCTCACGCCGGGGCGGCACGTCTCCTCCGTCCCGGACAGCACCGGCCCCTCACTGGCCGACAGCTGGAAGGAGTTCGGCACCGTTCTGGCGGGGCTGCGGGAAACCGGCGCCGTACTCGCCGGTCTGGACGTGGACAGCGACGAGGCCGGCCGGCACCCGACGGCCACCGTCGCGGACCTGGCACGGGCCGGTGCCCTGACCCTGCGCGGCGGACAACAACCGCCGGACGGCACTGTCATGAGCGGCGAACCCGCCGGGGACGGCGTCCCGCTGCTCACAGTGACGGATCTGCTGACGGACGGCACACCCGGCGCCTGGGTCGCCCCGGGCGACGCACCAGCGATCGTGGAAGACGGCGATGTCGTGGTCGCCGGAGTGATCCGGGCCTTCCGCGCCTGGGTGCACCAGGGTCCTCCCATAGCGCTCGGCCCGCAGTTGCACGCGTTGCGCGTCGACCCGGCCAAGCTGGACGCTCATTTCCTGGCCGGCTGTTTGCGCGCTCCCTCCAACAGCCGCCAAGCGGGCACCCACGCCTCCAGCTCGTCCCGTGTGGACGTCCGCAAGCTGCAGGTGCTCCAACTGCCCCTGGAGGAACAGCTCCGCTACAGCGGCGCCTTCCAGCAGGTCATCGGCCTGGAACGGCTGCTGGAGCGGCTGAGCGGTCTCGGGGCCGGGTTGGTCCATGAGCTCAGCGACCGGCTGGTGGCAGGAGGCCTGTCAGCGGGTCGCTGACCGGCGCCTACTGCCAGTCGGTGTCGGCGCAGCGCTCGGTGACGTCCACCTCCACCTCGCGGCGCACCCACGCCGCCCGGCAATGCCCCCTGTTCTGACATCGCGTCACCGGATCCTGCCGACCGCTCTTCGGAGCCGGCGGCAGGTTCGTAGGCTTGTCCCGCCGCGCACCGTCCCCGACAGCCCGAGGAGACCATGCCCAAGCTCGCCATCTCGGAGGAGTTCTTCGACGAGTACGACCGCCTGGAGAAGCACGTCCGCAGCGGAGTGCGCGATGCGGTCCGCATGTTCCAGCGGCTCACGGTCGCCCAGCTGTACGCGGGCAAGGGTCTGCACCTGGAGCAGCTGGAAAATGCCCGCGACCGGCGCATCCGGACGATACGCATCACCAAGTTCCACCGGGGGGTCGTCCTCGCTCCGGACGACGGTAGCGACACCTTCCTCCTCATCCGGGTCGCCCCGCACGATGACGCGATCGCCTGGGCCTGCAAGCGTGTCTACTCGGTGAACGCGGCGACCGGCGCCCTGGAGGTACGCAACGTCGAGGCGCTGGAGGCCATGGAGCCGTTCTTCGAGGACAAGGCCCAGTCCGAGCCGACGCGTCTCTTCGCGGCACATTCCGACACCGCGCTGCGTGATCTGGGGCTGGACGAACACATGCTGCGCCTGGCCCGGCTGTGCACCGACCGCGACGATCTGCGGATGATCGCGCCGCCGCTGATGCCCGCCGACCAGTACGAGGTGCTCGAGTACCTCGCCGAGGGCTTCTCGCCCGAGGAGGTCTGGGACCAGCTGATCACGGCCGGCCGCCCAACGGCCCGCCCGTCCGGCGAGCGGGACCCCATCGGCATCGGTGAGGCGATCCGCAACACACCGAACCGCATCGTCGAAGTCACCGGGGCCGACGAACTGGAGCGCGTGCTCACCGCCGACTTCGCCCGCTGGCGCGTCTTCCTGCACCCTACGCAGCGGCGCGTCGCCTACCACCCCGGCTACAACGGTCCCGCCCAGGTGACCGGCGGACCCGGCACGGGCAAGACCGTCGCCGCCCTGCACCGCGTACGGCACTTACTGCGGGCCGACCGCGAGGGGGCCGGGCGCATCCTCCTCACGACGTTCACCAACGCGATGGCCGACGCCCTGCGCGAGAATCTCGCGCTGCTGCTCGGCGAGGTGGACGCGCCACTGCTCTCCCGCGTCGACGTCACCACTGTGGACTCGCTCGCCTCCCGGGTGATCCGCGAGGCGCGCGGCAGTGTGCCGAAGCCGCTGACGGCCGCCGCGGAGATGAGCGTCTGGGCGAAGATCCGCTCGCGGCACGGGCTGAAGTGGTCCGAGCAGTTCCTCTCCCAGGAACTGCGGCATGTCCTCCTCGCCCAGGACCTCAGGACCCCGGAGGAGTATCTGCGCTGTGTCCGCCGCGGGCGCGGCACCCCGGTCGGCCCGGTGCGGCGGGCCCAACTGTGGCGCCTCACAGAGGAGTTCACGGCCACGCTGGCCTCGCGCGGTACCGCCACCTACACCCAGCTGTGCGCGCAGGCAGCCCGTATCCTGCGGGAGCAGGGACCGCGCTACCGGCATGTGGTCGTGGACGAGGCCCAGGATCTGCATCCGGCCCAGTGGCGCGTGCTGCGTGCCTGCGTCGCGCCGGGACCCGACGACATCTTCCTCGTAGGCGACCCCCACCAGCGGATCTACGACTCCCGGGTCTCCCTGAAATCGCTGGGCATACCGATCACCGGCCGCTCGGCACGACTCCGGCTCAACTACCGCAGTACAGAGGAAATCCTGAGCTGGGCCATGTCCCTGCTGGACGGGCAGCGCATCGAACGGCTCGGCGAAGACGACGAGGACGGCGAGCCCGACTCGCTGGCCGGCTACCGGTCCGAACTGCACGGCCGCACTCCCGTCGCGCGCGGCTGGGCGACACAGGACCAGGAACTCACCGCCCTGGTGGCACAGGTGCGGGCCTGGACCGAGGAGGACGGCGTGCGGTCCTCCGAGATCGCGGTGTGCGCGCGCTTCAACACCCTGGTCGATGCGGTGATCGCTCGGCTGAAGCGCGAGGGCATCCCTGCCGTCGCGGTGAAGGACGCCCCCGGCCCGTCGGTCACGGGCGTGCGGGTGGCGAGCATGTACGCCATGAAGGGGTTGGAGTTCCGCTGCGTGGCCGTAGTCGGGGTGAACGCCTCCGTGCTGCCGTTCCCGCCCAAGATCACCCCGGCGGAGGTCGATCCCGTCCAGCACAGGTCCGATCTGCTCGCTGAGCATTGCCTGCTGTTCGTCGCCTGTACCCGGGCCCGGGACGCACTGGCGGTGTCATGGCACGGCGAGCGCAGCCGCCTCCTCGACCCGGTGGCTGGTAGGTGAGATCACCGTGACCGCCACCCCGCCTGGCCGCACCGCTTGCTGACGCTGCTCGCGGTGGATGCCGCAGCTTGAGCAACGGCGGCCGCTGACCGGATCGAACGTGACTGGCTACCGACACGAAACAGCCGCGATTCGCCTCGGGCCGGCGAGAGCAGCGGGCCCGGGAGGCCCCGCCGGAGGGGGAGAATTGCAGCATGACCGAGCGCAAGCCGCCCGGCGTGAGCTTCGAGTTCTGGGCGGAGAAGCAGATCCGCGAAGCTGCGGAGCGCGGCGAGTTCGACAACCTGCCCGGGATGGGCCAGCCCATCCCGGGCCTGGGCCAGCCCTACGACGAGGACTGGTGGATCAAGCAGAAGATGCACCGGGAGGGGGCCTCCTTCCTGCCGGCGACGCTCGTTCTGCGCAAGGAGGCCGAGGACGCGCTCGCCGCGGCGTCGCAAGCCTCGTCGGAGACGGAGGTACGGCAGATCATCACGCGTATCAACGAGAAGATCGCCGAGGCCATGCGGAAGCCGCTCTCCGGTCCTCCACTTGATCTGGTGCCCTTCGACGTGGAACGCATCGTCCGCGCGTGGCGCGAGCAGCACCCGTGCTGAGCTCCCCCGCCGGCATCCGGGGTGTCCGGTCCGGGGCAGCCGACCGGCGCGACGCCGATCGGGCACGGCCGGGTGACGCCGCGGGTGCCCACCGCGCAGACGCGCACCGCCCCTCCCCGCCGCACCCAGCTCAGGCGCGTCGCACCCCCGGGTGCCGCAGCGGGGGCCGCGACGGCACTCTGGACGGTGAGGAGACGTGATGCGTACCAGCGAGGACATCTATAACCAGGTCCGCTGGGACCCGCGGTTCGACCCCGCCCGGTTCGTGCTGGGCATCAGGCAGCGCGGGGCCTCCCCCGAGCGCATCCCGCTGCTCGACTTCGTACCCGGCGGCGACATCCCGTGGCACCGGGTGCTGTTCATCGAGGCAGACGGCGAGGTGATCTGGGACCGCGCCACGCATGTGGACCGCATCGATGCGTCGGACGCCGGGCGGGTACGGGACCCGGCAGCCAGCCCGTACACGGAGGGCGCGCCCGGGCCAGTCTCACAGAGTGACTCACCTGCCCCGGGGGACCCGTACGTATCGGACCAGTACAGCGTGGAAGCACACCTGGGCTTCGGCGGAAGCGACCCCACCGGCGTCTTCGACGTGTCGCCGACGGCCCGCACAGCGCTGGCCTGGCTCCCGCCCCAGGTGCTGTGGCCGCCGATCCAGGACATCCGCCGGGAGCACGATCCACAGATCCGCCGTTGGCCGCCGCATGTCAATGTGCTCTTCGGTTTCGTACCGGAGTCGGACTTCGAGCCGGCGGCCCCGCTGATCGCCGCGGCGGCGGCCGAGACGCCGGTCTTCACCGCCCGGCTGCACGGAGTGCACACCTTCCGGCACCGGCACTACGCCACCGTATGGCTCGACCCGGCGGCGGCCGGCACCGCGCCGTGGGCCCGCCTGTACAGCGCGCTGGAGCAAAGGTTCCCCCGCTGCCACGGGCGCGCCGAGGGCTTCACCCCGCACCTGTCCCTGGGCCGGACGCGGGATCCACGGCGGGTCGCGGCCGAGTGCGCTGCCCGGCTCGACACCATGACGGCGACGGTCGGGGAGCTGGTCCTGCTCTCCCGCCGGGCCGGCGAACCGATGCGGCCGCGGGGCACGGTCGCTCTGGGCACGGGCGAGGTGCGCTGGCTGCCCGAGACCGGCCCCGGTGCGCCGACCGCATAGGACGCGGCCCGAGAGACCCGGCCCCAGCAGCGCTCCGCCCCCTCCTCGTAGTCTGGAGTGCCGGGCAGGGCGCGCAAGGTGCGCTGCTGGTCCGGGTCGGCCCGCTGCAGCGTCAGGGCGACCAAGGCGGTGTGTTCGGTGTCGCAGATCGTCCAGAGCCGGATCACCAGTCCCGGCTGGGTGCCAAGTTTTTGTCAGGCCGTCGGCTGAAGCGGTCTTCCTCCAAGTCGGCCAGTGCGGCGGCCAAGGCGACGGCGAGATCTCCGGCCCCTGGTCTCCCGGTCTGAGTCGACGAGGCATCCGACTCGAAGTCCACTTCCTCGGCATCAGGTTCATCCGAGTCAGGTTCCGCCGGGTCGGCTTCCCCAGCATCAGGTTCGTCCGAGTCAGGTTCCGCCAGGTCGGCCGTCGTGGCGACGGCATCGAGCCGCACCCTGGCCCCCGCCCGCAGTGCGGCCGCCTCCCGGGCGCCGAGCCCGGCCAGTCGGGCGACGCCGTCCACGGCCCGGGCCGTCACATATCCCTCGGGTTCCGCGTACCGCCGCAGCAGGTCTCGCACCAACTCATCCCGGCCGAACACATTTTCTGCACGATTCCGTGCAACCTTTCGCACATCCGGAAGGTCCGCTTCTACGTGCACTTCCGAGTCCGTGACGGTCAGTCCCAGCCGGGCAAGCTCTCTGCGCAGCCGGCCCCGCTCGGCATCACCGAGCCCCAGTGCGCGGACCTGTGCCGCGAAGACAGCCCCTGGCACAACGCCATCGACTGCGGCATGCCGAAGCCGAGTGAGCAACTCACCCAGGGCGGCCTTCATCCCCGACACACCGGGCGTGTTGACGGATTGATGCCTCACTCGCCCACCCCCCAGCCCCGATTACACGCCAGAGCGTAGATTTAGCTCGTGTACGTTGTCAACATGCCATATCCCGCACGGAGTTGGCTTTGCGCGTGTACGGTAGTGACTGCCGCCCGCTCCGCTCTCCCTACGACGGACGTTCGGCATCAGGTGCAGGGGGGCACGTTCCGCCACGGGGCCGTGCGAAGGGACAAGGGGACCGGAATGAGCCACCAGTTGGTCGATGGCAGGTTCCGCATCGGGCACGTCATCGGCAGAGGCAATATGGGCGAGGTCCACCGGGCCGAAGATCTCCAGGCCGCCATGGGCACGCCCGATCGGACGGTCGCCGTCAAGACCATCCTGCGCCGCCGTACGGGCACTCAGATCGACACCAGCGCCGACCCCAAGGCGGTAGAACGCTTCGCCCGCGAAGTACGCATCATGCGCCGTCTCGATCACCCCAACCTCACGCGGCTGATCGACGGCGGAGTCGCCCAGGACAATGACGGCTTGCCCTACCTCGCCATGGAGTTCCTGAACGGCGAGACGTTGAAGGACCTCATCGCGGAAGAGGCTCAGATGCCTGTCTCCTGGGCCGCCGCCCTCGGGGCCCAGATCGCCCACGGCCTCGCCGCGGCGCACGCGGCCGGCATCGTCCACCGCGATCTCAAACCCGCCAATGTCATGCTGACCCAAGGCGGTACGGTCAAGGTCCTCGACTTCGGCATGGGCCGCATCGTCGACGACTCCGACGAGGCCCGGCTGACCAGCACCGGCGTGAGCGTGGGCACCGCCCGCTACATGGCTCCCGAGCAGTTCCTGGCCAAGCAGGTCACGCAGGCCGCCGACCTGTACGCGCTGGGCTGTGTCCTGTACGAAATGCTCGTCGGCGTACCCCCGTTCACCAGCGAGTCCCCGTACGAACTCGCCCGCAAGCACGTTGGGGAAACCCCGGCGCCCATCACTGTGATCCGCGGCGAGATCCCCGCCGAACTCACCCGGCTCGTCGACCGGCTGCTCGCCAAGGACCCGGCGGACCGTCCGGTGGATGCCGTGGCCGTCCGTGACGCGCTGCTTCCGCTGGCCGAGCGGGACGAGGCCACCCCACAACTGCCGCACTGGAGAGCCCTGGACCCGACTCGGGCCGTGCGCGGTTCCGGCGCCCCGGCCTCGAAGCGTCCGGGCGCCGCCCCGGAGCCCGTGCCGGTGACCGCTTCAGGTACCGGGATGGATGTCTTCGGCGTCCACAAAGCGCTCATCAAGGAGTACCGCTCCTTCACCGAGGGCGGCACCGTCATCCGCGACGACCGCATCGCCGCCTTCGTCGAGGAGGACTTGAACGCCAAGTCGCAGTGGCCGGACCCGTGGCTGTCGCTCAACCCGTTCTTCCAGGGCGGCGGCACGGTGGTGGAACTGGCGGGGCAGGGCGTGCTGCACGAGGAGTGCGCCCGTATCTTCCAGGCGAACAAGACCAAGGACGGAACGGTCTGCGACGGCCGCCCGCTCACGCTCCACCAGCACCAGCGCGAGGCGATCGACGCCGCCCGGTCGCGGGCCTCGTATGTGCTGACGACCGGCACCGGATCCGGCAAGTCGCTCGCGTACATCGTCCCGATCGTCAACAAGGTGCTTCAGGAGCGGGACGCCGAAGGGCCCAATGCCCGGATGGGGGTCCCCCCGGCCGGAGGCCGGGGGAGGGTGCGCGCGATCATCGTCTATCCGATGAACGCGCTCGCCAACAGCCAGCTCAAGGAGCTGGAGAAGTATCTGCGCGACGGCTACGGCGCGGGCCGCGAGCCCGTCACCTTCGCCCGGTACACCGGCCAGGAGGACGACGAGAAGCGCAAGGAGATCCGCGACAATCCGCCGGACATCCTGCTCACCAACTACGTGATGCTGGAACTGATGCTGACCCGCCCCGCCGACCGGGCCAGCCTCATCAAGATGGCCCGGGGCCTGGAGTTCCTGGTCTTCGACGAGCTGCACACCTACCGCGGCCGGCAGGGCGCCGACGTGGCCCTGCTGATCCGGCGGGTCCGTGAGGCCTGTCAGGCGCGGGATCTGCAGTGCATCGGTACGTCGGCCACCATGTCGACGGAAGGCACTGTCGACGACCAGAAGACGGTTGTCGCCGACGTGGCGAGCACCCTCTTCGGTACGACGGTCCGCCCCGAGCACGTCATCGGCGAGACCCTGGTCCGCGCGACGGAGCCGGCGCCGGACACCGTCTCCGCGGAGCGGCTCACCGCCCCGGCCGCCCCCCGCGCGTACGCCGGCCTTGTACGCGACCCTCTGGCCCGCTGGATCGAGACGCGATTCGGCCTGGCCACGGACGAGGCCACGGGGCGCCTGGTGCGTCAGCGGCCCGCGAAGATCGAGGACGCGGCGAAGGAACTGGCCGAGGAATCCGGAGTCGACGAGCGCGAGTGTGCCGCCGCGATCCGCGCCACGCTGGAGGCGGGTTCCCAGGCCAGGCATCCGGTGACCGAGCGGCCGTTGTTCGCCTTCCGGCTGCACCAGTTCCTCTCCAAGGGTGACACCGTGTACGTCACCCTGGAGGACAAGCTCACCCGCCACCGCACCCGCTCCTACCAGATCGAACAGCCGAACAGCGGCGGCAAGCTGCTGATACCCCTCGCGTTCTGCCGGGAGTGCGGTCAGGAGTACCTGACGGTATGGCGGAACGACAAGGACGGCGAAGTCCGGTACGAGGCGCGCCGCGACACCTCCGCGACCGGCGGGCGGCAGGGCGACGGTTATCTGTACGTCGACCACGACCGGCCGTGGCCGGCCAACACCCAGTACGCGGTGGATGACCGCCGGCTGCCCGAGTCCTGGCTGGAGCTGGATGAAAAGGGCCAGGAGGTCGTCAAGAAGTCCTACCGTGACCGGGTGCCGCGCGCCGTCACCGTCGACCCTCTCGGCTACGAGGGCCGGGGCGAGCTCCAGGCCGCCTTCATCCCCTCGCCCTTCCTGTTCTGCCTGCACTGCGGTGTGGCGTACGAGCAGACGCGCGGCAAGGACTTCGCGAAGCTGGCGACGCTCGGCCAGGAGGGCCGTTCCTCGGCGACCTCGCTCATCTCCGCCTCGGTGGTCCGGTCGCTGAAGTCGGTGCCGGAGGAGGCCCTGGACAAGGAGGCGCGTAAACTCCTCACGTTCGTCGACAACCGGCAGGACGCATCCCTCCAGGCGGGCCACTTCAACGACTTCGTCCAGATCACGCAGCTGCGTGGCGCGCTCTACCGGGCGGCCGTGGACGCGGGCGCTGACGGCATCCACCACGAGGAGCTGGCCTCGGCGGTGACCAACGCGCTCGCCATCGATCCGGCCGACTACACCGGCGAGAGCGATCTGCCGCCGTCGCTCGCCCGCAACGCCGCCAAGACGCTCCGCGACGTGATCGCCTTCCGCCTCTACCTCGATCTGGAGCGAGGCTGGCGCATCACCATGCCCAACCTGGAACAGACCGGCCTGCTGGAGATCGACTACGAGGACCTGGCCTGGGTCGCGGCCAAGCAGGACCGGTGGGAGGGCACGCACCAGGCGTTGCGCGACGCCGACCCGGCTCTGCGCGCCGAGATCATGAGGGCGCTGCTGAACGAGATGCGCCGCTCCCTCGCCATCGACGTCTCCTACTTCCGTGACGACTTCGACTCGCTCCAGCGGGCGAGCGAGGAGCGTCTGGTGGACCCGTGGGTTCTTTCGGCTGCCGACAAACCGAGGGTCGGCACCGCCTATCCGCACCCGTCCGGCCGGGGGCTGGACCGCTCCAGCCTCTTCCTGTCCGCGCGGGGCAAGTTCGGCAAGTACCTGCGGCGCTCGGACCGGTCCTTCAAGGAGCTCGACACCGGCGATCTCCAACTGGTGATCGAGCACCTGCTGAAAGTCCTGGCCAAGGCCGGCCTGGTGAAGGAGGTCTCCGACGCTCCGCAGCGCGCGGGCCGCTACCGCAAGCCGGCGGGCCCGGCCACGACCGGTTACCGGGTGGCGGCACAGTCGCTGATCTGGCGTGCGGGCAAGGGCGAGACAGGTACGCACGACCCGCTGACGCGCACCTACCAGAGCGGTGACGGTCCGCGCGTCAACACCTTCTTCCGCGATCTGTACAAGGACGCCGCGGCCGCCCTCTCCGGCCTGTTCGCGCGCGAGCACACGGCCCAGGTCGCGCCCGACGAGCGGGAGAAGCGGGAAGAGGCCTTCCGCAAGGCCGAGTTGAAGCTGCTGTACTGCTCGCCGACGATGGAGCTGGGCGTCGACATCTCCTCGCTGAACGCGGTGATGATGCGCAACGTTCCACCCACGCCGGCGAACTACGCCCAGCGCTCGGGCCGTGCGGGACGCAGCGGCCATCCCGCCCTCGTCACCACGTACTGCGCGACGGGCAACAGCCACGACCAGTACTACTTCCGCCGCTCGGAGCGCATGGTGGCGGGCGCGGTCGCCCCGCCGCGCCTGGACCTCGCCAACGAGGACCTGGTCCTCTCCCACCTCCAGGGCATATGGATAGCGGAGGCTGGCCTGAACCTGGGCCGCGCGATACCCGAGGTGCTCGATGTGTCGTACCCGGACACCGGTGACCGTCCGGACCCGGCTCTGGAGTTGCAGCCCGACATCCTCGCCGCCTCGCTCGACAAGGAGGCCCAGCGCCGCACCGTCGACGCCGCGCTGCGCGTCTTAGGCCCGCTGCTTTCCGACTTCGCCGAGACCACCTGGTGGCACGACGACTGGATCCAGGACAAGGTACGGACGGTCCCGGAGCGATTCGACAACGCCTTCGACCGCTGGCGGCAGCTGTTCCGTGCCGCGCTCGACGACCAGTACATCCAGAACAAGCGCCGCCTCGACTACAGCCTCACCGAAGGCGACCGCAACCGGGCCAACACGCGTCGTCGCGAGGCCGAGACACAGCTGAACCTGCTGATGAACGAGAGCGTCGACAGCAAGTCCGTGCTCTCCGACTTCAACCCGTACCGCTATCTGGCGTCCGAGGGCTTCCTGCCCGGCTACAGCTTCCCGCGCCTCCCGCTCGCCGCGTACATACCCACCATCGGCCGCCGCCGCGGTGAGGGCGACTACCTGCAGCGGCCCCGCTTCCTCGCCATCCGCGAATTCGGCCCCGGTGCGCTGATCTACCACGAGGGCGCCCGCTACCAGGTGACGCGCATCCAGCTCCCGCCGGACTCCTCCGGTGACCTGGCGACCAGCGAGGCCCGGCGCTGCGCGCAGTGCGGCTACCACCACGACCCGGAGCAGCGCGAGGACCGCTGCGACATGTGCGGGGAGCCCCTGGGTGCCGCGACCTACGGCCTGCTGCATCTGCACACCGTGTACACGACCCGGCGTGAGCGGATCTCCTCCGACGAGGAGGAGCGGCGCCGCGCCGGCTTCAAGCTGGAGACGTCGTACCGCTTCCACGACCACGGCACCCGCAGGGGCCGCCTGAACGCGTCCATCGGCGACACCTCCGGCGCGCCGATCGCCGAGGTGACGTACGGCGACTCCGCGACGGTCCGGATCACAAACACCGGCCGGGTGCGCGCCAAGAGCGACGAACCGGCGGGCTACTGGCTGGACCTGGCCGATGGCCGCTGGATGAACGACAAGGACGCCGCGGAGGCGTCGGGCGATTCGAGCGAGCTGCCGTTGGTCGACCCGGACGGCAAGGAGCGGCGCCGCAAGAAGCGGGTCATCCCGTTTGTGGAGGACCGCCGCAACATTCTCGTCGTGACCCTCGACGAGCTGCTGCCGGAGCCGGTCGCGCTCTCCGTGATGTACGCCCTTGAGCGGGGCATCGAGGCCGCGTTCGAGCTGGAGGACGTGGAGCTGTCCAGCGAGCTGCTGCCGCCGGACGGCGGTCCCCGGGGCCGCATCCTGTTCATGGAGGCCGCCGAGGGCGGCGCGGGTGTCCTGCGCCGACTCCAGGCCGAGAAGGACGCTCTGGCGAGGGCGGCCCGGCAGGCCCTGGCCATCTGTCACTTCGACGAGAACGGCAACGACCTGGGCGGCCCGCACCCCGACCGGCCTTGCGCGCTCGGCTGCTACGAGTGCCTGCTGACATACGGCAACCAGCTCAACCACACGCTGGTCAACCGGCACTCGGCGCGCGACCTGCTGGTGCGGCTCGCGTCGGCGACAGCACACCGCGAGTCGCGCGGGGAGTCGCGTACGGAGCAGTACCGCCGGCTGCTCGACCAGTCCCCCGCCGGGCCGACGCCGGTCGAGACATCGGCCGCCGAGCTCGCGGCGCAGGGCGACTTCCTGGGCTGGGCGAAGGCGCGCGGACTGCGTCTGCCGGACGAGTCCGGCACGTTCCTCACCGCGGCGAACGCCACCCCGGACTTCGTGTACCGGCTGCCCGGCGTGAACCTGGCCGTCTTCGTCGACTCCCCGGACAAGGAGCAGGACACCTTCCGGGACGAGGAAGCCGAGGACCGGCTGTTCAACGCCCGCTGGGACGTCGTGCGCTTCCCGCACGGCGCGGACTGGGATGCCATCGCCGCCGCCCACACCCGCTACTTCGGCACCCCCGCCGCCCACTGAGCCCGCTCACCACGAGGACTTGACGACTGATATGGCACTCACGTACTCCGCCGGATCCCTGGTGACGGCCCGTGGCCGCGAATGGGTGGTGCTCCCCGAGAGCGAGCCCGACCTGCTCGTACTGCGCCCCCTGGGCGGTTCTGACGACGACATCGCCGCCGTATTCCCGGCGCTCGAAGAGGTCAGGGGCGCCGAGTTCGCTCCGCCCGAGCCGGGCGATCTCGGCGACCAGCGCGCGGCGGGCCTGCTGCGCATGGCCCTGCGGATCGGCTTCCGCTCGGGCGCGGGCCCGTTCCGCTCGCTCGCCGGCATCGCGGTGGAGCCGCGCGCCTACCAGCTCGTGCCGTTGCTGATGGCCCTGCGCCGGCAGACCGTACGGATGCTCATCTCCGACGACGTCGGCATCGGCAAGACGGTGGAGGCCGGCCTGATAGCCGGCGAGCTCCTCGCGCAAGGAGAGGCGACGGGCCTGGCGGTTCTCTGCTCCCCGGCGCTCGCCGAGCAGTGGCAGCAGGAGCTGCGCTCCAAGTTCGGCATCGACGCGGAGCTGGTCCTCGCCTCCACGGTCTCCCGTCTGGAACGCGGCCTGGACCTCGGTCAGTCCCTGTTCGACAAGTACCCGCACGTGATCGTCTCGACGGACTTCATCAAGTCCACGCGCCACCGCGACGACTTCGTCCGCCACTGCCCCGACCTGGTGATCGTGGACGAGGCGCACACGTGCGTGGCCGCCGACGACACCTCGGCCGGCTCGCAGAACCAGCTCCGCTACGAACTGCTGCGCCGCGTCGCCGAGGACGCCACCCGGCACCTGCTCCTGGTCACCGCGACCCCGCACAGCGGCAAGGAGTCGGCGTTCCGCAATCTGCTCGGTCTAGTCAAGCCGGAGCTGGCGTCGGTGAACCTGGACTCGGAGGCCGGCCGGAAGCTCCTCGCGCAGCACTTCGTGGCGCGCAAGCGGGCGGACGTCCGGCAGTACCTCACCAAGGAGGACGGCCTCAGCGACGACTCCCTCGCCGAGCGGACCGCGTTCCCCTCGGACCGCTACTTCAAGGACGAGACGTACAAGCTGTCCCCGGCCTACCGCGCCCTGCTCGACGACGCGATCGCGTACGCGAGTGAGCGCGTCGAGGCGGCCGACAGCCAGGGCAGGCGTGAGGCGCGCATCGCCTGGTGGTCGGCCATCGCGCTGCTGCGGTCACTGGTGTCGTCGCCGAGGGCTGCCGCGCAGACGCTGCGGACCCGCTCGGCCGCGGCGGTGGCGGCGTCGGCGGAAGAGGCCGACCGGCTTGGCGCCCCGCTGACCAGCGACTCGGCGGACAGCGACGCGCTGGAGGGCATGGACGTGGCACCCGGTGCGGAGACCGAGCAGAACGCCGGCTCCCGGCTGGCCGAACTCGCGGACCGAGCGGCTCAGTTGGAGGGCCCGGAGCAGGACCTGAAGCTGAAGGCGCTCATCAAGCACCTCAAGGCGCTGCTCGCCGATGGCCACAACCCGATCGTGTTCTGCCGCTACATACCCACCGCCGAGTACCTGGCCGCCCAGCTGGCGAACGACCCGGAGACGAAGAAGCGGGGTCCGCTCGGCGCGAAGACCGTGGTGAAGGCGGTCACCGGCACCCTCTCCCCCCAGCAGCGCGTGGAGCGCATCGAGCAGCTGGCGACGGAGGCCGGGGAGGATGCCGCCGCCCGCCGCGTCCTGATCGCCACCGACTGCCTGTCTGAGGGCGTCAACCTCCAGCACCACTTCGACGCCGTCATCCACTACGACCTGGCCTGGAACCCGACCCGCCACGACCAGCGCGAGGGCCGCGTCGACCGCTACGGCCAGAAGCGGGACCAGGTCCGCGTCATCACCCTGTATGGCGACGACAACGGCATCGACGGCAAGGTCCTCGAGGTCCTCATCAAGAAGCACCGGCAGATCAAGAAGGACCTCGGCATCTCCGTCTCCGTCCCCGACGAGATGTCGACGGGCGTCACGGACGCGATCGTCGAGTGGCTGCTGGTACGCGGCCGGCAGGGCGAGCAGCAGGCCCTGTTCGAGTCGGACTCCTTCCAGCAGAGCTTCGTGGACCTGGAGAAGGACTGGAACTCGGCCGCCGAGCGCGAGAAGACGTCCCGTTCACGGTTCGCGCAGCGCTCGATCCACCCGGAGGAGGTGGCCCGCGAGGTCGCCGCGATCCGGGAGGCGCTGGGCGGCGCGGGTGAGATCCACACCTTCGTACGGGAGTCGCTGGGCGCCCTGAACGCGGTGATCCGCGGGCACGGCGACGACGACTTCACCGCCGAGGTGGGCGGCACGCCCGCCGGTCTGCGGGACGCGCTGGCGCCGGTCGTCGGCGCGGAAGTCATCGAGAAGGACCGCCCGATCCCGTTCCGTACCGACCCGGCGGTCGCGCGTGGCGAGGCGGCCCTGGTGCGGACCGACCCCGTAGTCGGCGCGCTCGCGGCCCACGTCCTGAACGCCGCCCTGGACACCCAGGCCGACGGGGCACGCCCGGCCCGCCGCTGCGGCGTCATCACCACCGACGCGGTCACCACACGCACGACGCTGCTCCTGGTGCGCTACCGCTTCCACCTCACCCTGCCGTCCCGCAGCGGCGAGAAGCAGCTCGTGGCGGAAGACGCCCGGCTGCTGGCCTTCCAGGGCTCCCCGAAGAACGCGGTGTGGCTGCCGCAGGAGGAGGCCGTGGCCCTGCTGGACGCGTCCGCCTCCGAGAACACCGACCCGCACTTCGGCGAGCGCACCATGACCCGGATTCTCGGCCAGCTCCCGGAAGCCTCGGCGTACTTGGAGGCGTACGGCGACGAGCTGGCCGCCGAGCTGGACGCCTCCCACCGCCGGGTGCGGTCCGCGTCGGGCGAGATCGTCCGGGGCCTGTCCGTTACGGCCCAGAAGCCCGCCGACATCCTCGGCGCGTACGTCTATCTGCCCGCCGCACCTGCCGCCGCCATCGCCGGTTCCGCTGCTTCCACCGCTTCCGCTGGAGTGTCCGCCTGATGTCCGCCACCACCCGTAACCAGGTGTTCTCCGCCGTCCACACGGTCGGCGCGCTGCTGCCGGCCGACATGCTGGTCCGGATATCCGAGGGCAAGGACGTCCCCGGCGCCAAGCCCGCCGACTACGGCCTGCCGTCGTCGCGTTCGGTGCGCGACGAGGCCGAGCGCAGTTGGGAATACCTCAAGCCGCTCTGGCGCGAGCTGCGCACCCGGCTCCCCGAGGACCCGGAGACGGGTCTCCCGACCGCCGACCCGACGGGCATAGCCCAGGCCGACTGGCTGGCACCGTTGTGGCGGGAGCTGGGCTTCGGGCGGCTGACGCCGGTCGGGGCGGCGGGCGTCGCGGCCGACTCGGACGCGGAGAAGAGGTTCGAGGTCTCGCACCGCTGGCGGCACGCCCTCATCCACCAGACGGCTTGGAACGCCGACCTGGACAAGCGTCCCGGCGGCGCGGGCACGGTTCCGCCGCAGTCGATGCTCCAGGAGTGCCTGAACCGGACGGAGGCGCACCTGTGGGGGATTCTCACAAACGGCCGGCAAGTCCGACTGCTGCGCGACTCCAGCGCGCTGGCCACCGCCTCGTATGTCGAGTTCGACCTCGAAGCGATCTTCGACGGCGAGCTGTTCAGCGAGTTCGTGCTGCTGTACCGGCTGCTGCATGTGTCGCGGTTCGAGGTCGCGGAGGACGCGGCCCCGTCCGCCTGCTGGCTGGAGAAGTGGCGCACGGAGGCCATCGCCTCGGGGACGCGGGCGCTGGACCAGCTCCGCAAGGGCGTCCAGACGGCGATCACCACGCTCGGCACGGGCTTCCTCCGGCACCCCGACAACCGCGAGCTGCGCGAGACGCTGGGCGTCAAGACCTTCCACTACGCGCTGCTGCGCCTGGTGTACCGGCTGCTGTTCTTGTTCGTGGCGGAGGATCGGGAGGTACTGCTGTCTCCCGAGGCGGACGAGACGGCCAAGGACCGGTACACCAAGTATTTCTCCTCGGCCCGCCTGCGCCGCCACGCCCAGCGACGCCGGGGCACCACGCACGGCGACCTGTACCGGGCCCTGCGGTTCGTCCTGTCGGGGCTGGGGAACGATGACGGCCGCGGGGAGCTGGGCCTGCCGGGGCTGGGCGGCATCTTCGACGACACGGAGGCGGACAAGGTCCTGCACGGCCTCTCCCTGTCCAACGAGCCGCTGCTGGAGGCGGTGCGCGCGCTGTCGATCGTGCGCGACACCAACTCCAAGCGGAACCGCGTCGTCGACTACCGCCACCTGGACGCGGAGGAGCTCGGCTCCATCTACGAGTCCCTGCTGGAGCTCGTCCCCAAGCACAACGCGAGTGAGCGCATCTTCGAGCTGGTGGAGCTGGCGGGCAACGCCCGCAAGACCACAGGCTCGTACTACACGCCGTCCTCGCTCATCGACTGCCTGCTCGACTCCGCCCTCGACCCCGTGATCGACGACGCGGTCAAGCGCGGCGAGATCCGCGCGACGCGCTCCGGCCAGCCGGACCCCCGCGACGCCATCGTGGAGGAGCTGCTGTCGCTGACGGTCTGCGACCCGGCTTGCGGATCCGGCCACTTCCTCGTCGCCGCAGCGCGCCGGATTGCCAAGCGGGTCGCGGCCGTGCGGGAGCAGAACCCTGAGCCGACGATCGACGCCGTACGGCATGCGCTGCACGAGGTCGTGGCGAAGTGCATCTACGGCGTGGACCTCAACCCGATGGCGGTTGAGCTGGCCAAGGTCTCGCTGTGGCTGGAGGCCCTGGAGCCGGGCAAGCCGCTGGGTTTCTTGGACGCCCACATCAAGTACGGCAATGCGCTGATCGGGGCGACCCCGGCACTGCTGGCCGGGGGAATACCGGACGACGCCTTCGAGCTAGTCGAGGGCGACGACAGGAAGATCACCTCGGCTCTGAGGAAGCGGAACACCGCTGAACGCGGCGGCCAACTCAGCTTCCACACCGAAGACCGCATCTGGGTCTCTAACGCCGCCTTCGCGGCGAGCCTGCGCGACATCACCACCGCCCGGGCCGACACCCTGCGCGACATCCGGCTCCAGTCCAGCCGTTTCCGCGACCTGGAGCAGGATGCGGACTACCTCTGCGCCCTCCAAATCGCGGACGCCTGGTGCGCCGCGTTCGTCTGGCCCAAGATCCAGGGCGCGCCAACCCCTGTCACCGATGGAGTTTTCCGCGACCTTCAAAGTCCGGGCGCAGGCATACCAGTGAGCACGAACGAGGAGATCATCCGCCTCGCCCAGCAGTACAAGTTCTTCCACTGGCACCTGGAGTTCCCGGAGGTCTTCCACGTCTCGCAGAACGGCCAGGGGGCATCCGCGCCGGGCTGGGCAGGAGGATTCGACTGCGTCGTCGGTAACCCACCGTGGGACAGCGTGGACTTCCGCGAGCAAGAGTTCTTCGCCCAGCGCGCGCCCGAAATCGCCAAGGCATCGCGTACAGCTGTGCGTAAGAAGATGATTGAGGGGCTCAGGGGCTCGCCAGCTACGCTCCCACTGTACGAGGAGTTCCAGGCAGGCAGGCGCAAGGTGTACGCCGAGAGTCACTTCCTCCGCCATTCCGGCCGGGTGCCGCTTACAGGTCAAGGCAACCTCAACACATACTCTGTCTTCACCGAGACGGACCGCATCCTGCTCGGGCCGAACGGGCGGGCGGGCGTTATCGTCCCTACCGGAATCGCCACAGACGCGCGTACGCAGTACTTCTTCAAGGACCTAGTGCGGGCTGGGTCGATCGCGGCACTGTACGACTTCGAGAACGCGGCCCCACTCTTCACCGACGTCCACCGCTCATTCAAGTTCAGCATCCTGTCCTTGGCGGGCAGCGGGCAGCGCGAATCGGCTGCACGATTCGCTTTCTTGCTGCATGATCCAGCGGAACTCGATAGTACCGACAAGAGATTCACGCTGACTCCTGGAGAAATCAGGCTGCTCAATCCGAACACCGGGACACTTCCAGTATTCCGTTCCCGACGGGATGCAGAAATCACCTTGGGTATCTATCGACGAACCGCTGCCCTGGTGCAAGAGGGCGAATCTCGCAGGAATCCATGGGGAGTGTCCTTTCTGCGCATGTTTGACATGGGCCACGACTCGGCCCTACTCAACCCCCGCGAGGACCTCGAAGCCTCTGGCTGGGTGCTCGACGGGAACACGTTCGCCAAGGATGGAGCACGCATGCTCCCACTCTACGAGGCGAAGTTGCTCCACCTCTACGACCATCGGTGGGCCACATACCAAGAAGACGGCACGACCCGTGACCTCACCTTGGAGGAGAAACAGGATGCAGGGTCGGTGGTACTACCCAGGTACTGGGTCGCAGAAGATCATGTGACCAAGGCCGTCACCGACAAGCATTGGAGCCATGATTACCTCCTGGGTTTTCGCAAGATTTGTCGCGCAACCGACGAGCGAACCGCCATCGCCTTCGTGTTCCCCGTGGGAGGTCTCGGCCACTCCGGCAGCTTGCTCATGCCGTGCGCTGAAGGGCCAGCAGCTCTGCTATACGTCAACGCAGCCTCGCTTGTGCTGGATTACGTCTTGCGGCAGAAGCTCAGCGGAACAAATCTGAACAACTTCCAGTTTGAACAACTCCCATTCCTGAAGCCCATGGACGTCACTCCACACGGCGACTTCATCGGCTACCGAGCCCTTGAGCTCACTTATACAACAGATGACATGAAGGGATTCGCAACCGATCTCGGAGACAGCGGGCCCCCCTTTCGCTGGGACGAGGGCCGCCGCCAGGTCATCCGCGCCGAGTTGGACGCTCTCTTCTTCCACCTCTACGACATCTCCCGCGACGATGCCGACTACATCCTCGACACCTTCCCCGTCGTCCGCCGCAAGGACGAGGCCAAGTACGGCTCGTACCGGACCAAGGAGCTGATCCTTGCCGAGTACGACCGGATGGCCGCAGCGGGCGTAAGCCTGGAGAACCCGTTGGTGGACGCCGAGAACTACACCTCCACCCTCACCCCGCCCCCGGGCCAGGGCCCGCGACATCCGGCGCAACCAGAGGCGGTTTAGCACTCCGCTTCCCCTGTTCCCTCCGGCACGGCCGGACGCCGGCTCACGGCCGAGGACAGGACCGTGCACGCAGGAGAGCGTGCAGCAACAAATAGGGGGGCCAATTGGCCGGGAACAGACCTCTGACGGAGCAGGAGAAGAAGGACGCCAGGAAGGGAAGCGCGATCATCATCGCGGGCCTTCTTCTCATTGGCGGGTGCACCGCCGCTTTTCTCCGACGGAGACGACAGCAAGAGCAACTCCAGCGCCTCATCCACCCATGTTGACGTGTCGGAGTCGGAGCCCAAGAGCATCCACCTTCCCGACTTCACAGGACAGGAGCTCCAGGAGGCACAGGACAACGCGCAGCACCTGAGCATCTACAACCTGAGCGAGGAAGATCTCTCCAGCGCGGACCGCGTTCCCGTGTGGGACCGGGGCTGGCAGGTCTGCTCGCAGGACCCACCGGCCGGTACATCCATAACGGACGACGAGACTCTCACGTTCGAGGTCGTACGCAACGATGAGAGCTGCGACGACCCCGACGGGCCCACGGACGACTCCAACGTTACCGACGACATCAGCGACGACTCTTCGAGCGACGCCGGAGTCGATGCAACAGCGACACCGCCCCGGATGACCCACGGACACTTCAGGCAGCAGCAGTTCTGTTGGGAACCGGCTGGCGGAGGACGAACAGGGACCGGTTACCGCGTACGGCTGAGCCCGTGGAGGGGGCGGGCTCAGCTGTGCGCGACGAACTGCACGAACTGCGCCCACTCATCACGGCTGACAGTGAGGAGAGGGCCGTCCTTGTCCTTGGAGTCACGTACGCGGACGGCCTCATCAGTGACGGCGACCTCCACGCAGTCGTCCCCCTGCGTGCCGCTGTAGCTGGACTTGAACCAAGCGAGTTCCGTCGTGCTCATAGCTCTCCTCGCAGTCGCTCCAGCAAGCCCCGCGAGTCTTTGGGGTTCAGGGCCTGCGAGCGCAGTGTGTCATAGCGCTGGTGGAGCAGGCGCACCTCTTTCGGGTCAGCGATGAGCCGCCCGTTCTGCTGCCCCTCCGAGTACGCGAAGCGCCGCCCGTCGGAGGTCTCCAGCAGCCGCACCGGACCGTCTAGGCAGGCATGGATCTCGGCGTCCAGCGGCACGACTTGAAGCGTCACATTGCGCCGCGCCGTGAGCTTCAGTACGTGCTCGAAGAGGCCTCGCATCACCCCCGTACCGCCGAGCCTCCGACGAAAGACAGACTCCTCCACGATGAAGCTGAACGGGACATTCGGCCGCTCGTACTGCATCTTCTGCCGCTCCAGACGGGCGGTGACTTGGGCTTCCAACTGCTCATCCGTCAGCAGTGGGATGCTGTTGTCGAATACCGCCCGCGCGTACCCCTCCGACTGCAACAGCCCCGGCACCAGCCTGCACTCATACGTACACAGGCTCACCGCCACCTTCTCCAGCCGGGCCCACCGCCGGAACCACGCCGCGAGCCCCGGCTCGCCGCGCGTCAGGTGTCTCGCCGCCTTCCGCAGTGCGCCCGTGTCGCCCAGGGCATCCTCAGCCCGCTCCACGAAGGACTCATCGGGCATCCGCCGACCCAGCTCCACCGACTCCACGGTGTGCTTGGAGAAGCGGACCCTCTCCGCGAACTCGACCCGGCTGAGCCCCGCGTGCTCGCGCAGGGCCTGGACCACGGCCCCGAAGGTCCGGAGACTGTCCGAAGGATCGGGCTCCCGCTCCCAGTCGGCTTCTCCCGGCGCACAGGCATGGTCAGTCGTCATACGCGGCCCCCTCCAGGTGCTGTACGTGCGATCTCCCCGCGCTCAACTCACCCAGCGTGAAGGAACCATCGACGTACCGTCCACCAAACGTGCCCGTACGCTGACGCAGCGTACGGGGTGCGCCGCTGGCCCACGCCCCTGGCCGACCGCCACCGTGGCCTCATGAGCGCGACCACACCCCAACTCCCCCTCGCCGTTCGAACCTTCGCCCAGCAGCTGTCGTCCACGCGGCGCGGGGCCCGTCTCGCCCGGTTGCTCACCGTCGAGCAGCTCCGCTCCTGGGCGATGCCGCCCGGTGCCACCCCACGCGCCGAGCAGATCGTCGCCGAGCTGGCCGCCAACGCGGCGCTGCACGGCCGCGTACAGGGCCGGGACTTCCGTCTCGCTCTCACGCTCGACACCACGACGGGCACCCTCCGCATCGCGGTCACCGACGCCCGCGGCGAACAACGCCCACAGCTTCCGGCGGACTTCGAGACCCCACCCGACGCGGAATCGGGCCGCGGACTCGTCCTAGTCACCGCCCTCGCCGACCGCTGCGGAACCGACGCGTACCCTCCCAGCGGCAAGACGGTCTGGGCTGAGCTTGACCTCGAAGGCCGGTGACTCAGCGTTCGCCGCGCACCGGGCGGCGCTCCAGACCGACCGGCTCAGGACTGCATCGGCTCCCAGCGGTATGCCTCAACAGCCTCCCCGTACGGCAGCAGCAGCGGCTCAAGCTCCGTCCGCACCAGGTCGGCGTCACCCGGCGGCAGGGTCAGCGATGCCCGCCGTATGCGCACGCTCCACGCGGCCGGGTCGGGGAACACCGAAAGGCGTGGCACCAGGTCACGCAGGACAAGCCCGTCGCGGAACCGGGCCAGGCCGGACACCTCCAGACGGCAGCCTTCGGTGAAGGTGCGTTCCCCGAAGACGACCGGCTCCTCCAGAACCCGTACAGGGTCGGCGACTGAGGCCCGGCCGATGACGCGTCCGAGGTCGCGAGTCGGGTTCCTGAAACAGCCCCTCGTGGTGTAGATGAAGATCTCGTCGCCCGCTTCCAGCGTCCGAGCCGCCTTGGAGCGCCCGGCGGGGAAGGCCATCCGCTGTTCGGTCACCACCCAGCTCAGGGCGGCACGGTCGCCGTTGATCAGGAGGTGCGTGGACGGCATGCCGATCACGATAGCGAGGCGGCCGCCCATTCGGCGCACTGACGACTCCGCTTCGCCAGACGCACGGTCTACGGGTCATGCGGCCGTGGACACGTCGCCTGGGCAGCCCCGAGCGGTCCGCCCCCGACGGCCGGCTCACAGACCGGCTCGCGCCAGCAGGGTCGGCAACGCCCCCGGCTTCACCTTCTGCACAGACCGCACCTGGCCGAGTTCCAGCTCGTCCCGGCCCACCGGGTTGCGGTACAGCGCGTCAGTCGCCTCGGGCAGCAAGGTCACGCTGACCCGGTAGGGGAAGTCGGGGTCGTCAGAGTCCTCTTGAGGTTCCTCGTCGACCTCGGCCACCGCAGCGACTGCCGATTCCGGGTGGCTGAAGAAGATCCACAGGCGGTCCCCCGGATTCATGCGGTTGCGCCGGCTGAGCCAGAGGTCGAGCTCGGGCTCCTCTTCCTCCCCTAGGTGCTCATGGGATTGAGATTTAAACAATTGTACGAAAAGGGGGGGTTGCGGTTGCATCATGCGCGGCACGACACGCACCACAGATTGGGGGAATCTTCGTGCAGGTCCGTACAGGGGTGGCATCCGCTGCCTTAGCTGGGCTGTTGACCATCGGAACAGCTGTCCCAGCACACGCAGACTCCCGGGGAGCCGGCGTCTTCGGCACCTACGGCGACAGGGTCCACATCTCCAGCTCTTCGCCCCGAACCGCCTCAGCACACGGCTGGTGGAGGAAGTTCAGCGGCGACGGCAGCAAGGCCAAGGTCACTGTCTGGTTGCAGATGAGGACCAGGTCAGGGAGCCGATGGCACACCGTCGCCAAGGGGGCGAAGAAGATCAAGCCTGCGCGGCCCGGTAGCCGAAAGCCGAGCGCAACAGCGCGGAAGAAGTGCGCCAACCACAAGAGGCGCCAATGGCGCAGTCTGATCGACGTCGACATCATTGGTGTCGGCGACTCGCCGGAGAAGGCATACACCAGGACCGCGACGCTGCGCTGCGGCGTGTGAATTGAACGACGTGGAGCCGGTTGGAGAGGCCGTCATGCATTGTGGAACAACTGTCGGAGTGCACGGGGTCCTCAACCGGCATCCATGGCTTCAGAACGTCAGCGTGGACGAATTCCGCGAGGCCGTGCTGGATCTTGCCCTGGTGCGCGGGGATGCCTACGGCTGGCATGCTCCCTACGGTTGGCGCACCGCAGGCGGAAAGAAGATCTTCCACGAGCCAGACCGCTGGCTGGAATGCGACAAGGGCGGTGACTGGTC
Organism: Streptomyces sp. HSS9-12; assembly: GCF_054963655.1. Taxonomy (NCBI): domain Bacteria; kingdom Bacillati; phylum Actinomycetota; class Actinomycetes; order Kitasatosporales; family Streptomycetaceae; genus Streptomyces; species Streptomyces sp. HSS9-12. Next base: position 46,960 of record NZ_JBUEGC010000039.1, read on the forward strand.
CGGCGGTGGTGAGGTCCGCGAGCTGGCGTGGATGCGGGCTGACATTCCCGAGGATATTCGCCACCCTCGTCTTCCCGTTCTTCCGATGACGCGAACGCTGGTCGATGCCCTGGGCCGGGTGGGTGACGTGACCTTCACCGCGCTGTGTGCCTACCTTCCTTTGCAGATCACCGCGGGGGACGCGTCCGGTGATCTGGAGGACATGCGGGAATGGTTTTCCCTGGCTGCCCCGTCCACGTCGGTCGATGTCCATGTAACGGTTTCCGCGGCTCCGTCTGTGGCATGGGGCTCTCCGGGCGAGCCTGCGCGTGTGCACCACGCTGTCCGGGAACGTCTTGGGGCGGCAGCCGAGGTGGAGGTGTCGCCGGTGGCCGATGTCTCGCATCTCGCGCGCCGCGGGACGAGCCGGGAACTGTTGGAGGGAACGCGGCGGGTAGTGCAGTTGTTGTTCCACACGCGTGAGTGGTCGCCGGATGTTGCGGTATGGCTCGTCGAAGTGACCGGTGATGCTTTGCGGGCGACAGGTCACACGACGCCCGTCGTGGTGACAGCTTCCCTGGCATCCTCGCCCATCCGGACTTGACGGCCCTCCGATTCTGTCCGGCATCCACTGGGTTATCACCGGCGACGAGTCCGGCCCCGGTCACCGGCCGTACAAGACGGCCCTCGTGGCAGGGCGTATCCTCACCCGGGATCCGTATGTCACTCCGGGCCAGGAGTTGCGGCTCGCTGTCGGCGGCTGAACGACCGCCAGGCCGTCGCGGTACGGAGGCTCTTCTCGCAAGCCGCAGGCCAGCGCGGAACCCGGCCCTGGCCGAGCGGAGTGACGGACTGCGCTGAGCGACCGCGGCACCATCACCCTCACCGCGGCGGCACCCTGCCCTCAGAGAACAAGCCCCGCCTACCGCTCAGTCCTGCGTCGGCGCCGTACCTGTGTCGGGGGCAGCCGGCGGCGGAGGCGCCGGCGGGATGGGGAAGGAGATCCCGGAGAAGTCCCGGCCCTGCAACACCGGCCCATGCTGGACTCCGCCGCTGATCGTGTTGTGCACCTCACCTTCGCCGGTGCGCACCAGCTTCGCCTGCTCGTGCCACTGCCGCAGTCCGGTGTGGAAGTCCGCGTCCAGCACGGCCCGCACCGCCAAAGCCGTACTCAGTGCGTGCGCGCGCTCCGGATCGGCCGGGTCTTCCTCCAGCCCAGCCAGCTCCGCCGCCCCAGAACTCACTGCCGGGGCACCGGGGGAATCGCCCTGGCCGCGTAGGAACGGTCGCCGCACCAACGAGCTCAACCCCGCCCACGCCTGGCGGCCCACTTCACCACCGGCACCCCCCGCCAAGGCCGTCAGCAGCGCTACCGAAATCGGATCCAAACCCAACCCACCTCCGCGTAGCCGCCGTCATCAGGAGTGGACACGTTACGAGACGGCACGGTTTCATCGAGGGCCATTCGGACAACCCACCCCAGGCCTGCCCTGTGTGAGCCGAGCAATCACCCGGCGGATCTTCGCAGGAAAGCCGAAGCGCCTCCATCCTCAACGCTCTCGCTGCGCCAGCCACCGTCGGCCGTCGAACAGCCGATGGGAGATCCGTGGTCACGGCCACCGCCCGATGGGCCGTCACCTCGCGGGAGGGCGCTCCCGCGGAGACCGTACGGGCGAGTACGACGTGGACCGGTGTCGCCGTCCGACGGATGAGTTCGCCATGCCGAACTCATCTGTAACATCGCCGCGTTGACTAGCCGTCAAGGGAGATGTCATTTGAGTGAGCACCTCAGGATCGTGCTGTTCTCACACTCCGCCGACGGCTTCGCCATTGCCCACAGCGCATGCAAGGCAGCTGGTCATCAGCCGGTCGCGTACGTGTACGCACGCGCACCGCGTCCCGGACGCCACAGCGGCCCGGGAGCACCGGCCGCGGTCGCCGGCATCGTGAAGAACCTTCCTCCGGACGTCGACCTGTTGTTGCCTCGCAGCGCCGCGAGCCTGACTCAGGCGCTGCTCGGCTACCGGCCCGACCTGCTGCTCTGCAACGGTTTCCCCTGGCGGTTCCCCCGCCCGTTGCTGGACGCGGCACGCCTTGGCGGCATCAACGTCCATCCCTCCCTGCTGCCGCGCCACCGCGGCCCCATCCCGATCCACTGGGCGATCCGGGCCGGGGATCGCGAGACCGGCGTCACCGTCCACTGGATGGACGAGGACTTCGACACCGGACGGGTAATCGTCCAGCGTGGCGGTGTGCCGCTGAACGACGAGGTGGTACCGGATGAGCTGTTGGCCCGCATGGACACTCTGACCAGCGAACTGCTACCCATCGCTCTGCAACGCGTCGGCGACGGTCTTCCAGGCGCGCCGCAGGACGAGGCGAAGGCGACCTACGCGGGCTGGATGGAGGAGGACTTCCACCGCCTGGACCGGACGCGGACCGCGCGAGAGATCCACAACCAGGTCCGCGCCTCCCGGTTCGGCGTGTTCGATCCGCCCGGCCCCGTTGTCCAGGTGAACGGCCGCTGGGTGTCGGTGCTGCGGACGCGTACCGACCCGGACGAAGGGGGCATGCGGATCGACTGCGCGGACGGTCCGCTGTGGATCGTCGAGTGCCAGGCCGTGGAGCGCCCGGAGTAGCCGGTCACGCCCTCTGCACGGCGCCACTGATCCGGGTGCGGAGTTCAGCGGCTCGTGAATCTTCGCACCGGGCTGTCAGGGCCAGCGCCTCGGACCAGTGTGTTCGCGCCTCGTCGGACCGGCCCGCCGCGTCCAGCGCGCCGGCGAGCCCGTCGAGCGCCAGGGCCAACTGCCAGTCATCGTTCAGGTCGCGATGCGCCGCCGCCGCGCTGCGGTGAAAGTCGGCCGCCTCATCGAACCGCTCCAGTTGCTGGTACACCTCCCCAGCGCCCTGCCAGGCTCGCGCCTCGCGTGAGCGGTCACCGAGCCGCCGCTGGATGACGGCGGCCCTCTGGTAAGAGGCCAGAGCGTCATCGATGTGGCCGGTCGCCTGCTGGGCCCGCCCGAGTGTGAGCAGCCAGTATCCCTCCCACATGGTGTTGCGATGGCGGAGCGCGATGTCCACCGCTTGACGCGCGTATCCGAGAGCCTCCTGCGGCTCTCCGTGATCAAGGCAGGCGGCGCTGAGCAGCCGAAGGGCGTTGCCCTGGCCTTGCTTGCTGTCCAGTTCGCGGAACCTCTCCAGGGCGTTCCGCGCGAGGTCGCGGGCCTGTTCCGCCGCTCCGAGTTCGTACGCCACCTCGGCGGTGTTCGCCACCGCGACGGCCTCCCACTGGGCGGCTCGGATCTCCCGGAAGAGTGCCAATGCCTCCTCGAAACAGCTCTTGGCGTCGTTCAACCGCCGTTCCCTGAGCCGGATCAGGCCGATGTCGTTGAGGGAGAGCGACTCGCCCAGCCGGTCTACGCGCTCGCGGCGGATGGCCAGAGCGGCCTGGTGGAATTCCGCTGCTTCGGACAGCCGGTGGGACTGGGTGCAGGCCATGCCCAGGCTTTCCAGGATCTCGGCCTCGGCGCCACGGTCACCGAGCCGCCGCGCGGCCCGCAGTCCGATGTGCCCCATGGCCAGCCAGTCCTCGAACGGGTTGAGCAGCATGTGCACGCTGCGCAGCACGGCCGCCAGCTGCCAGGCGATCTGGTCCAGTCCGACCGCCTCCGCCGCACGAGCGACGGCCATCAGGTTCGCTGACTCCAGCTCGTACCAGGACATGGCCTGCTCGTAGCTGTCGAAGGAGAGGGGAGTGACTTTCGGATCCAGGGGGCTCAGCGGGATATGAGCCTCTCCCGGGTTGAGCCACCCCTGGGCCGCGTCGGCGGCGTGTACGTACCAGGTGAGGAGCCGGCGCACCGCGGCCTCGCGGGTCTCCTGCGTCTCCTCGCACTGGGCCTGGTCGGTCGCGTAGGCGCGCAGCAGGTCGTGGAACTCGTAGCGGTCAGGAGCGGTCTGTTCCAGCAGATGAGCTCCGGCGAGAGAGTCCAGCAACCGATGGGCTCGAGCGGTGCTGATGCCGGCGATCGCGGCGGCAGCCGGCACCCCGAAGGCCGGTCCTGGATGGAGACCGAGCAGCCGGAACAGCGTCGCCGCCTCGGTGGTCAGCCCCCGGTAGGACCACGCGAACACCGTTCTTACGGCGTCGGCCTGCGGCTCGTCGCCCACACTCAAGGCCTCCCACAGCGATGACTCGTCACGTAGGTCCCGTATCAGGTGGTCGAGGTCCATCCACGGACGACTCGCGGCACGCTCGGCGGCGATCCGCAGGGCCAGCGGAAGCCGGGCGCACAACCGTGCCAGCTCGGCGAGTTTCTGTCCGTCGTCCTCGGTCCGGTATTCGGCGGTGACCACGCTCAGCAGCTTGACGGCATCCGGCTCGTCCAGTGTCCCGAGCGTCAGCCGACGCGCCCCGTCCCTGACGCTGAGTCCCGACAGACGGCTACGGCTGGTGACGATGACCAGGCAACCCGCCGTACCGGGCAGCAGCGGGCGCACCTGTGCCACTGTGGCGGCGTTATCGAGGACGATCAGCATCCGCCGCTCCGCCAGCAGCGACCGATACAGGGCGGCGGCGGCCTCCTCGTCCTGCGGAACCGCCCGCGTGGGCACGCCCAGCGCGGCCAGGAACCGGTTCAGTGCCTCATGGGCTGTCACCGGTAAGCCCGGGTCGTAGCCGCGCAGGTTCACGTACAACTGGCCATCCGGGAAGCTTCGGGCGGCCTGGTGTGCCCAGCGCAGGGCGAGCGAGGTCTTGCCCACCCCGGCGGTCCCGGCGATGACATAGACGCACACGACGAGTGGTTCGCCGCCCGTCGCCTGGTCGGCGAGGATCGCGTTGAGCCTCCGCAGCTCGTTGCTGCGGTTCACGAAACCCCGTACATCGCTGGGGAGTTGGCGTGGTCTCGGTGCATCGTAACCGGAGCGGCGCTCACCGGTGTGGAAGTGAACGCCGCCGTCGATGTCTCTGGCCTGGACGACGTCCGACGCGGAGCCGGACAGCTCCGAATGCGCGCTGTGGGGTCCGTGACCCGGCCCGCGCTCCGCGTCCTCGCCGTGCTTCTCACTGTGTCGGCTGATCTTCTACTCCGGACGGGGCGGTGACAGGTGCCTGACGTTTTCGTCGACGTATGGGATCAGGTCTTCGGCCGAGTCGTAGAGGTCCTTGATGAATTCACGGCACCGGGCGGTGGTCTCGGGGTCGGAGTAGCGGATCGCCCCGTCCAGTACGCCCTGCTGGGTGTAGCGGATCTCGTAGACGGTTCGCTCGCCGAGGGTGAGCAGCTCTGGCAATGGCCCCTCTTTCTCCAGGGACCGGATGCGCTCCGGGCTCACCACTCTGATCCGCTCCCCGCATTCCGCACGCAGTCGCAGGAGGTGCAGCTCCCACTGGAGATAAGGGGTGAGTGGCTCCTGAACGACGCGGACACGGAAAAGAGTGGTCCCACGCCTTTCGTTCTCCTCCGAGAACTCCTGGAGATAGTCGCGCTCTTCCTCGATGAGCCTCAGGGCGCCATTCCAGTCGCCGCGATCGAACGCCTCCCAGCTGGCGAAACCCGGCTCCCGGAAATACTGGCGTCGCTCCAGCTTCCACGAGTCCTGTCCGTCAATCGTCCACTGGCGGCGCCGGAAGTCACGACGGTAGCTGTCCAGATCGAGCGGCTCGCCCCGCGACGATTCGAGGCGGAGACCATCAAGGCCGAGCATCGGGAATGTCCGGTTTCGCCGTGCTCAGCATCGCACCCGGCAGGATCACGAGTCGCTCGTCTGCGGCGATCCTGACGTCCTCGGGCAACCGAGCGGCGTAGACCTCCGTGAGGTCCCGGCCGATCACCGCGATGTCGCCATTGTCCAACTGCCAGATGTCGGGGCACCCGTCGCGGCCACCGGTGGCGTTCAACTCCTTGGCGGACTTCCCTAACCGACGCTCGAACGAGGCCGCGGGGTCGGCCTCCCAGGCTCGCTCCATCGCTTCTCCCATCCGGTGCGTACGGAAGATAATGGCTACTCACTGTATAGATATCCGACACCCATGGCAACGGATCGTCGATCATATGTGAGTCTATCTGCGCGATCCTGTGCGCTATTGGCCGGAATTGACCTGACCTCGATTGCTCAGCGGTAAGCGCACATGGTGGCCGTTCGCACCAGCCCCCTGCCGCATGTCCCGGGCTGGAGCGATTGTCAGCGGGAGCCCCTATCGTTCTCGGTGGATCTTCTGCCGGGGGGAGCGGTGACGATGGCTGACGAGCACAGGGAGTACCTGGAGTTCCGGCTGCGGCTGCCGAATGGAGGGCCCGAGGCACGGGGGCGCGTCCTGCCGGAAAGGGGGATGAACGGCAGCCTGAAGTTCCTGGTCCTCGCCGGTTCACCGGTGCGGGCGGAGACGCTGCCCGGCATAGGGCGCCATGCGGCGGCGCAGCGGGAGGCGCTGCTGGCCGACGGCGGCATCCGGGAGTCAGAGCGGTGGCCCGGGTATCTGGAGACCACCCGAGCCATCGAGTGCAACTCTCCCTCGGCCGCGGCGTCGGTGGTGGCCGGCCGCAGTTCTGACGGCCTGTCCGAATGGCGTACGGAGGACGGCTTCCCGCTGGTCGACTACCTCGGCCACTCCTGGCGCACCCCGCACAAGGCATGGCTGGTCCGCGGCTCCAATGTGTCGGGCCGCGACCTGGTGAAGCGACTGTGGGTGCCCGAGGGCTGGGTGACCCTGGCGGCCGCGCATCTGCCGCCGGTGGGCGAGGAGGAACCGACCAAGAGCGTCCTGCGCCGGTATGTCCAGGAGGGGTACGACGCCACCGCCTCGTACAGCCAGAAGCAGGCGATGGTCGACGAGCTGCACTACTTCCTCACCCAGATGCGGCGCGGCGACACTGTTTGCACCATCTCCGGCGGACAGTTGTACGTGGGCACCGTCGCGGGGGACGCCGAGCAGGTCGAGTCCGAAGGCGGGCTGTCCAACCTGCGGCGGAAGGCCGACTGGCGGCGCGACGGCTTCCCGTACGACGAGTTGCCGGAGGAGCTCCAGCAAAAGCTCTCCGTCCAGCACGACGTCGTCGACCTCACCTCCGTGCAGGCCCTCATCGAGGGGCTCGGCAGGAGTGACGACGAGCTGGCAGTGGAGGCCGAGGCCATAGAGCGTGACCCGAGCGTGAAGATCCCGGCGATCATCGCCCGGCGAGAGCTGGAGTTGCCCGAGCCGACGGATGTCCTGGCAGCGGAACTCCTCGTGCATGACACCGAGTGGCTTCGCGAGGTGCGGGATCTGCTCTGGGATGAGCGCCAGTTGGTGCTGTACGGGCCGCCGGGCACCGGCAAGACCTACCTGGCGCTGAAGATGGCCGAATTCCTCGGCGGCGGACCGGAGCAGGTGAAGCTCGTGCAGTTCCACCCTGCGTACGCGTACGAGGACTTCTTCGAGGGCTTCCGGCCTCATGAGGACCCGGAGAGCCGAGAGGTCGCCTTCCGGCTCACCGCGGGTCCATTGCGGGAGCTCGCCGACCTCGCCTCCCGGGAGGGGAACCGGCACATCCCGCACTTCCTCATCATCGACGAGATCAACCGTGCCAACCTGGCGAAGGTCTTCGGCGAGCTGTATTTCCTCCTCGAATACCGGAACAAGTCCGTACGGCTCACCTACTCCGGCGATGACTTCGCCTTGCCGCCGAACCTCTTTGTCATCGGCACGATGAACACCGCGGACCGGTCCATCGCGCTGGTGGATGCGGCGATGCGGCGCCGGTTCGCCTTCGTGGAGCTGTCGCCGCGTACCGAGCCGACGAGCGGGCTGCTGCGGCGCTGGCTGGCCAGGGAGGGCAAGGACCCCGAGCCCGCCGATCTCCTCGACGCGCTCAACTCGCGCATCGACGATGCCGACTTCCGGATCGGCCCCTCCTACCTGATGAAGAAGGGCGTCTACCGGGACGGCGGCTTGGAGCGCACATGGCGGACGAAGATCCTGCCGCTGCTGGAGGAGCACCACTACGGGGAGGGCATCGACGTGGAGAAGCGGTACGGGCTCGCGGCGCTGCGGGAATCGCTGGGGTGACCTCAGCAGTCTCCCCCGCAGTGACCTCCGCCATCGAGCTCGTCGAGCACGCGCCGGCCCGGTCGGTGCCACTGGCGGACGCGGTCGGCCGCGCGATCGCCGCGGCAGGGATCGTGGATGCCGTCCCCGACCCGTACCAGCCGGGGTACTGGTCGCTGCGGGCGGGCAGCAAGGTCGGGGCTGTGGCCGTCGCCGTCCCCGGCGGCGGGGCGCCGGTCACCGTCCGCATCATGCCCAAGGTGCCCATCGCCCGTCTCTTCTTCCTGCTCGGCTACAGCCTCGATCCGCAAGGCAGTTGGCACGACGGAGAGGTGGAGGTGGCGGATCACCGTGACCTGCTTCCCGCTTTCGCCCATGCCGTGGAGCGGCAGGTGGACCGGGCGCTGCGGCAGGGCCTGCTGCAGGGGTACCGGGCGACGGAGGAGACCGCTCTCGTCGTCCGCGGACGGATCCGGGAGGCCGAGCAGATCCGCCGCCACTTCGGGGCGACACTGCCGGTGGAGGTGGCGTACGACGAGTTCACCACCGACACCGCGGAGAACCGCATCCTGCGCACGGCCGTGGAGCGCCTGCTGCGCCTGCCGGGGGTGCCGCGTGATGTGCGCCGCAGGCTGCTGCACCAGCGCGCCCGCCTCGCCGACGTCACCCCGATCGTGCGCGGACAGCCGCTCCCCGACTGGCATCCCACCCGCCTCAACTCCCGCTACCACCACGCCCTGCACCTCGCCCGCGTGGTCCTGGACGGCTCCTCCACCGAGCACACTCCGGGCGGCCTGCACATCGACGGCTTCCTGTTCGACATGAACAAGCTCTTCGAGGACTTCGTGACGGTCGCCCTGCGCGAGGCGTTCCGTGGTTCAGGGCGCACGGCCCGCCTTCAGGACCCGCACCACCTGGACGAGGCCGCCGTGATCCGTATGAGGCCGGACTTCGTGCTCTACGGGGCGGACGGCACCCTGTCGGCGGTGGTGGACGCCAAATACAAGGCCGAGAAGCGGAACGGTTATCCGGAAGCCGACCTGTACCAGATGCTGGCCTACTGCACGGCGCTGGGTCTGCGTGACGGGCACCTGGTGTACGCGAAGGGGAACGCCACGCACGCGGCGCATCAGGTGCGGCACGCGGGCATCGTCATCCATCAGCACGCCCTCGACCTGGACCAGCAACCGGCCGGGCTGCTCGCGGACATCGCGTCCGTAACCCGGCAGATGGTCCCCGGCCTACCCCTATGATTCGCCGGGACGGGTCCGTCCAGGGTGGGGAGTCGCCTCGTGCCGCAGCTCGCGTTCGCCAACAGCTTCTGGGAGAGCTACGACGTCCTGGAGAAGCCCGTCAAATCAGGCGTGCGCAAGGCCATGGAGAAGTTCCAGCAGCTCACCGTGCACGAGCTGCACGCCGACAAAGGCCTGCATCTGGAGTGGGTCGACAAGGCGCGCGACCCGCGGATGCGGACCATTCGCATCAACGACTTCTGGCGGGGCGTGGTCCTGGCGCCCGACGACGGCAGTGATGTTTTCCTGCTCGTGAATGTGGTTCCCCACGACGACGCGTACACCTGGGCGGCCAAGCGGCTGTACACGACGAACTCGGCGACGCGCGGCCTCGAAGTACGCAACGTGGTCGCGATCGAGCAACTGACTCCGGCCCTGGAGAAGGCGGCTGCCGCGGCCCCTTCGCTGCTGTTCGCGAACTACTCCGAGACGGTGCTGCGCGAACTCGGCATCGACGAGCAGGTGTTGCGGGCGGTGCGGACCATAGTCGACAAGCCGCAGCTGGAGGCTTTTGGGACGCTGCTGCCGGAGGACCAGTACGAGGCACTGCAGTACCTCGCCGAAGGCTTCAGCCCCGAGGAGGTCTACCGGGACGTGGTCGCCGTGCGCCGCCCCGCCGACGCGGCGCCCGAGCCGGACGAGGACCTGGCCACCGCGATCGCCAACACCACAAGCCGCATCACCCTGGTCACCGGGCCCGACGAGCTGACCGACATTCTGGAGAAGCCCTTCGCGGCCTGGCGGGTGTTCCTGCACCCCTCGCAGCGCCGCGTCGCCTACCGGGTGTCGTACGGCGGTCCGGTGCAGGTCACCGGCGGTCCTGGCACGGGCAAGACGGTCGTGGCGCTGCATCGCGTCAAGCATCTCCTCACCCGCTCGCCCGAGGCTCGCGTCCTGCTCACCACGTACACAGGCGCCCTGGCCGCCGCCCTCCGTGAGAACCTCACCCTCCTCCTCGACGGCGACCCGTCGCTGCTCGAACGGGTGGAGGTGACGACGGTCAACGCCTATGCGCACCGGGTGGTGACCCGCCTCGACGGCAGGGCCCCCTCCCCCATCGGCGACCGGGAGGAGCGGCAACAGTGGCAGTGGGTCGTCAAGAAGCTGGGGCTGTCGTGGACGGAGCAGTTCCTGGCCCAGGAGTACCGGCACGTCATCCTCGCCCAGGACCTCCGCGACCTGACCGCCTACCGGGCCGCGTCCCGGCGCGGGCGCGGCAGCGCGCTCTCGCCCACCCGGCGTGAGCAGCTGTGGCCCGCCGTCGAACTGTTCGAGTCGATGCTGCACGGCCAGGGGACCACCACGCACCTGAGGGTGTGCGCCCGTGCTGCCGAACTCCTGGCCCGGTCCGCACCGGAGTTCGACCATGTGGTGGTCGACGAGGCACAGGATCTGCATCCCGCCCAGTGGCGTGTGCTGCGCGCCGCGGTGGCGCCCGGGAGCGATGACCTGTTCATCACCGGCGACCCGCACCAGCAGATCTACGATTCCAAGGTCTCCCTGGGCTCTCTCGGCATCCCGGTGGCCGGCCGCACGAACCGCCTGCGCATCAACTACCGCTCGACGGAGGAGATACTCGCCTGGTCGACCGGCATTCTCAGTCCGGTGGTGGTCGACGATCTGGGCGGCGACGGCAGTGACACGCTGGCCGGCTACCGTTCGCTGCTGCACGGCCGGAAGCCACACGTGGACGGGTACGGTTCCGAGCAGGCGGAGGTCGGAGCGCTGGTGGAGCGCGTCGAGAACTGGATCACCCAGGGGATCCGGCCCTCCGAGATCGGCGTGTGCGCCCGCTTCAACCTGCTCATCGACAAGGTCTACGACAAGCTGACCGCGGCCAAGGTGCCGGTGGTCCGCGTCAAGAGCAACCCGGGACCGGACGTGGAGGGGGTGCGGCTGGCGACGATGCACGCCATGAAGGGCCTTGAGTTCCGGTGCGTCGCCGTCCTCGGAGTGACGGCCGGCGCGGTGCCGTTCACGCGCGAGGTCACACCAGATGACGTGGACGCGCTGCAGCACGAATCGGACCTGCTGCGGGAGCGGTGCCTGCTGTTTGTGGCGTGCACGCGGGCGCGGGAAGCACTGGCCGTCTCATGGAGCGGATCGGCCAGTCCTTTTGTACCGCAAGGGAATTGACGTCCATGAGCCTGCCGGACGTCCTTGGAGATCCAAGAGCCCGCTTGGCTCATCCCGTCGTTTCATCGGGAACCAGTGCCCCATTGCCCAATCCGTCCCGCGCCAGCACCGCCGCTTCCCTGCTCAGATCCGCCACCTTTCGTATACGCTCCTCGAACTCCTGGAGCGCGCGGAAAGCGGCACCGTAGCGGCGCTGCTCAGAGATGTCCATCTGCGGGATGCGGGCACCCCGTCCGTCGAGACGGAGAGTGCCGCTGGTGCTCGTGGAGCGGCGGTTGTTCGCGGCGCTGCTCAGGAAGCCCCGGAGAAAGTCCGTGTCGAGTTGGTCGCTCACCGAGACCGGTTCCGCATCGCCATACTCGACCAGCCCGGCCCGGGCGAGCTCCGCGAGACTGACGGAGGGCCCGTCCAGCAAACCGGGAACGTCGCCTGCGGTCAGCGTGGGCAGGGCGTCCAGGATTCCTCGCATCTGCTGCGCCAACTCTCCCCGCAGGGTGTGGTATTCAGCGGCGTAGTCACGATGCGCCTCCTCGACGTGGCGTCCGGGAGTGAGGTCCACGGCATCGTCCAGCAGATCGATCAGCGGCACATCCGTCACCTGGCCTCCCTCCAGGGAACCGTCAGGATCACTGGCGGTCAGGTCGACCATGTGGACGAACGTTACTGCGTTGCCGGCGGGCTCTGGCCGGCGCAGGTGCCACAGGTGCACTGGCAGGGAATGCGAGCCCGCGGTGCCGGACGGCAGGGCGGTGATCTGTGTGACGATGCCACGCCGTACGAGTTCGGCGCGGATGCGGCGGCCTGCCTTGCGGTAAGCGACCGACGCGGGCATGACCATGAGGACGCGACCGCCGGGAGCGGTGTGCGCGTAGGCGTGCTGGAGCCAGGCGAGTTCGCCTTCGGCCCGTGAGGGGGTGCCCAGTTCCCAGCGGGGGTCGAGGAGCAAGTCCTCTCGGCCCCAGTCGGTGACACCCACCGGCGGGTCGCAGACGACAAGTTCGGCTTTGAGATCCGGCCATTGGTCGTCGCGCAGGGAGTCACCTGTGGCGATCGTGACACCCGCGCGGTCCGTCAGATCGGCACGCAGTTGCGCAAAACTTGCGCTACGGGCATCCAACTCCTGACCATACCGTTTGCCCCCCTGCTCGGGACCGACGGCGAGGAGGAGTGTGCCGACACCGCAGGCCGGGTCGAAGACGATCGCGTCACTGCCCACCTCACCGACGAAGTGGCGCACGGCGCGGACGACGCGGGGCGAGGTGACCTGGTCCGATGCTGCCCGGCGCACCGAGTCGGTGAAGCGTTCGCCGAGGGCGCCGACCACGTCGGCCACCGAGGTGCTCGCAGTCAGGTCCCGCGCCAGCCGGACGGCCTCCTCCGGGAGCTCCGGGGCCGGCTCCCCGCCGGCGAGGACGCCCAGGACATCCACCAGACCACCGATGATCTCCTCGCCGTAGGCCCCTCGCAGGACTTGCCACAGCTGGACCTCCTGGGAGACGCCCTGCCCCTTGCGCTGCCGGTCCAGCCACGCCTGCACATCGGCCAAGGCGAAGAGCGGGCTGTTCGCTCCGCCGCCCGCAGGTGACGGGAAGTCGTCGTAGCGCCGCCTCCAGTTGGAGACCGCAGCACGGGTGACCCCCGCGAGCCGGGCGATCTCAGCGCCGGTGACCAGTGGACCGGCCAGGGGTGGGGGGTTGTCTTCCATCCGGTCACCGTATACGGAGCCAGGGATCGCTTTCAATGATGTGGGATGTTGACGATGTAAACGAGAAATTGCTTGTCGTTTTTTTGTATACCGCGCCTGAGTGGGCCCGCCGGGACACTCAGATATACCTTTGCTGCCGTAGCCGACGGCGGCGCTTGCGCTCATCCGGCATGCTGCGCCCGCTACCGGGGCCGCCCTGTTTCGGCGACGAGTGCCGGGGCGCTCGTCGCCGGGCACCAAGCCCCGGAGCAGACCGCCGGGCCTGACCGCTTCGAAGCACGGACCGCCGTCGACCGGGGTGACGGGGGGCGCCGCCGAGGACCTGTTCCGCTCCGCCATCGACCGCTATCCGGGCGAGGGAGCCACCCTTGACGCCATCACCACGTGCCGGCTGCTCGGTAACCAGCTGGTGCGTTGGGGGCCCATGGCAGAACCGGCGGCTGTGCATCGCCGGGGGCTGGCAGACCTGGAACCCCGTAGCCATACGTTCCCGGATCCCAGTTTCAAATCTCTTGCCTCTTCAATCTCTTGACGCCACCTCAGTCTGACAAGCACACTTCCCGGCGGCGAAGTAACAGCTTCCGCAATGCCTGTTGAACACCTTTGGTGCACCCGCCCGGGGCACCCCCGTAGGCAACCCCTGCGGGGCAGCGCAGCCCTGCCCGGCGGCGGCCCCGAACTGGTCGACAGGTGGCGGTCGCCGTTGCCCCATGCACCACCTGGCCAGCGCACACCTGCACCACGGCCCGCACCCCACACCCAGGGGGAGGCGGAGCCGAGAAGTCCGCACGCGTCCGTAACCCGGTCAACGAAAGGTCTGGTGCACTACATGCGATCCCCCATGCGCCGTCTGAGCGCCCTCGCCCCCGCGGTCCTGCTGCTGGCGGGTATGCAGCTGGCCGGTTCCCCGGCCCACAGCGCGACGCCCCCTTCCGCTGACGTCCGGCTGGCCTCCGGCGGGTCGGCGATCTCCGACAGCTGGATCGTCACTCTCAAGGACGGAACCGGGTCGACCGACACGGTCGCAAGCGAACTCACCCGGCGCAACAGCGGTCGTCTCTCGCATGTGTTCCACAGCGCGCTGCATGGCTTCTCCGCGAAGATGACGCAGACTCAGGCCCGCAGACTGGCGGCAGACCCCCGGGTCGCTCTCGTGGAACAGGACTCGAAAGTCACCGCCAGTGCCACCCAGTCCAACGCCACCTGGGGCATCGACCGCATCGATCAGCGGGACCTGCCACTGAGCGGCACCTACACGTACAACACCACCGCATCCAACGTCCACGTGTACGTCATCGACACCGGAATACGTACCTCGCACAGCGAGTTCGGCGGCCGGGCATCCATCGGCACGGACACGGTCGGCGATGGGCAGAACGGCAATGACTGCAACGGACACGGCACTCACGTGGCGGGTACGGCGGCCGGGTCCACCTACGGCGTCGCCAAGGGTGCCTCGATCGTCGGCGTCCGGGTCCTCGACTGCAACGGCTCCGGCAGCACCTCCGGCGTGATCGCGGGCGTCGACTGGGTCACCAACAATGCTGTCAAGCCTGCCGTCGCCAACATGAGCCTGGGCGGCAGCGCCAGCACCACCCTCGACAACGCCGTGAAGAACTCCGTCGCCTCCGGCGTCTCCTACGCGATCGCCGCCGGCAACGGCAACTTCCTCGGCATACCCCAGGACGCCTGCAAGAGCTCCCCGGCTCGGGTGCCCGAAGCCATCACGGTCGGCGCCACCGACAGCTCCGACAAGCGTGCCTCCTGGTCCAACTACGGCACCTGCCTCGACCTGTTCGCCCCCGGCGTGAACATCACCTCCGCCTGGAAGGACAGCGACACCGCCACCAACACCATCAGCGGCACTTCCATGGCCACACCGCACACCACCGGTGCGGCAGCGCTCTACCTGGCCGCCAACCCGAACGCCACACCCGCCCAGGTACGTGACGCCCTGGTCAACAACGCCACGAGCGGCAAGGTCCAGGACCCGAAGACCGGCTCCCCGAACAAGCTCCTGTACACCCTGTTCTGACCGCCCGGGGCCGGTCGGGGGGCCGGCCCGCGACGCCCCGGCGCCGGCGAGCGCGGCACCCCGCCGCCCGCCGGAGCCGGGGCAGGGCGTCGCGCTGTCGCGCCCCGCCCAGGTTCGTGGAGCCGGGCCGGTACCCGTGAGCGCGACAGTCCCGGTGCCTCGCCGGGACGACCGGGGGCGTGCGGGCGGCCCCCGGCCGGACAGCGCCTCAACCCAGCCGGACCGGGAATTCCAGGCGACCGCGGTACTGTGCGGCCGCCCTCCGTCGAGGATGTCGCTCCCGTGCAGACCGCGCGGCCCTCGACGGCGACGACCGCCACGTTGTGCGGCGCTGCGCCGGCCCTCCCAGAAACTCAACCCCCATAATCGGCCCCGGCCTTTGTGGGCACCGCCCCCATAGGCGCCCGTGTTGCGCGGACCTAACCTCCTGGGAACCACGCGTGATTCAGCCACCTTGGAGGGCGCATGAGATTCTCGCCGGCTGCCCGGTTACACCGACTGGCAGCCCTGCTCCTGCTCGTGGGCGCGGTCCACCTGCTCCCCGGCACCGCACCCGCCGTCGCCGCCGCGCCCGCTCCGGTGGCCGGAGACCTGGGGCCCTACAACGTGAACGCCGTATACAGCGCGGGGATCTCCTCCGGCGGCTATATGGCCACCCAGCTCCATGTGGCGTACTCCGGGACGTTCAGCGGCTCCGGGGTCTTCGCGTCCGGGCCGTACGACTGCGCGCAGAACGACCTCAACAGGGCCCTCAACGCATGTATGGACACCTTGCTGGACCTCCAGCTCGACAAGCTGGAGCAGACCACACGGGGCTGGTCGGCACAGGGCCTGATCGACCCGGTGGCGGGTCTCTCCGGCGACCCGGTCTACGTCTTCAGCGGCTCCAACGACTCGACGGTGAAACGTCCGGTGGCCGACGCGCTCGCCGCCTACTACGGAAGGTTCGGCTCCCAGGTCCTCTACAACAAGAGCACGGCGGCCGGGCACGCCTGGATCAGCCCGCTCGGCCCCAACTCCTGCGCGGTCACCGGCAACCCCTGGATCAACGACTGCGGCATCGACGCCGAGCACGACCTGCTCGGCCATCTCCTCGGCTCCGTCGCCGCGCCCGCGGGCACCCCCGGCGGCTCCCTGATCCAGTTCGACCAGAACAAGTACGCCCCGGGCGGCCAGGCCAAACCCCTCTCCATGGACGACAAGGGCTTCGTGTACGTGCCGTCGAGCTGCGCGGGCGGCGCCGCCTGCAGGCTGGTGGTGGCCCTGCACGGCTGCAAGCAGGGGTACTCGTACCAGGGCTTCGGTACCCAGTTCATCGACAAGGCGTATCTCAACGAGTACGCCGACACCAACAACCTCATCGTGCTGTACCCGCAGGCCATCCCGACCGCCACGCTGGACAACCCCAACGGCTGCTGGAACTGGTGGGGTTACCTCGGGGACTCCGACTACGCCAGGCACGGCGGCAAGCAGATCGAGACGATCATGGCGATGGTGAAGGCTCTCCGAGGCGACACGCCACCGCCCGCGCAGAACACGGTGACCATCCCGAGCACCGACTCGCAGGACGGCTACGTCAAGGCCGCCGCGGACGGTTCGGGAGCGGCCGTCGGCACGCTGGAGGGCTCTTACGGTCTCGCGATCGGCCGCGGCAGCGACGGCAAGTTCAACCGGACCGTCCTGTCCTTCGATACCTCACAGATCCCCGCCGGCAAGGAGATCACCCGCGCCTATGTGACGGTCACCCGGAGCAGCGGGGTGGGCGACCCCTGGTCCAACCCCGCCGGAAACCGGCTGCTGGTCGACGTGCGGAAGGGCTGCTTCGGCGGATGCTCTGTCGAAGCCTCGGACTGGGCTGCCACCGCGACCTCGGCGGGAGCCGCCGACATCGCCTCCCTCTCCTCGGGAAGCAAGGACTCGACAGACCTGTCGTCTGCGGGGCTCTCCGCGATCGACCGGACGGGAACCACCCAGGTCCGGCTGCGCTTCGAAGCGAACCCGGCCTCGACGGCGTACGTCTTCGTCAACAAGGACACCCGGGCCACGCTGACCGTCGAGTACCGGTAACAGGATCCGCCGCCGGCCCGGACTCGCCCTCACCTACGACCCCGCACAACAGAAAGTGCTGGTTGAATGGATCTCAACCAGCACTTCCGGCAATTCGTGGGCTACCGATCGGTTGGTGTCCGAGGAAGGATTCGGACCGAGACCCCACGAACGCCGATCACAACGGTGCCTGCCGTTGCCATGGTCACCAGTTCGGCGGGGCCACCCACCCCCTTAGTCTGAATGCGCTTTCAGGCAGGCCAGAGCCCCGGCCCGGGCGGGATTCGAGGAGAGGCGAAGCGAGGAGCATGAGCACTCCCACGGTGTACGACGTCGCCGAGCAAGCCGGCGTCTCCATCGCGACCGTGTCGCGCGTCTACCGCAACCCCGACTCCGTACGCGCCGCCACCCGCGAGCGCGTGCTCGCCACCGCACGCCGGCTGGGCTAAGTGCCGAGCGAAAGCGCGCGGGGCTCGCCAGCCGCACCACCGGCGTACTCGGCCTCTGCTTCCCCGACTTCCACGACACAGCGGCCGAAGACGCCTCGGACGCCGACGACGCCGAGCTGATGCTCTACTCCCGGCGGTCGGCCGGAGCGGCCGGGTCCCCAACGGAGTCGCGCCGCCCCCGCCGCGGATGTCCGCGGGTTTACGGAAGCGTTACCTCCGGGCCCCTTGAGTCGAACCTCCGTGTGCTGCAAGGTCATGTATGCGCTTACAACGCACCATGACTCGAGGAGGAGCCGCATGACACGCACTGCCAGGTCCGTCACTCTCGCCGTGACAGTGGCGTCGGCTCTCGGCCTGACCACCCTCACCGCCTGCGGAAGCAGCGGCGGCGACCAGGTGGCAGGAGACGCCAAGCAGACGCTCACCGTCTGGGGCATGGGCGAGGAGGGCAAGCGGCTCCAGGACGTCGCGCAGGCGTTCAACAAGGAGCACCCGAACATCACCATCAAGGTGACCCCCGTCGGCTGGGACGTCGTCGGCCAGAAGATGGCGGCGGCCGCGGCCGCCGGGAAGCTGCCGGACATGGCGCAGATGGGCTCCACCATGATGGGCGAGTACATCGAACTCGGCGTGCTCGAGCCGGTGGACACCGGCACCTTCAAGGCGGACGACTTCTTCTCCGCCGCATGGAACGGCAACGTCAAGGACGGCACCGCGTACGGCGTCCCGTGGTACGTCGACACTCGCGCGCTTTACTACCGCACCGACCTCGCCGAGAAGGCGGGCATCGACAAGGCGCCGGCGACGTGGAAGGACTGGCGCGCACTCGCCGAGGCGTACAAGAACAAGGCCGGGACCGACTGGGGCATCAGCCTCGCGCCCGGCACCTTCGGGTCGTGGCAGAACTGGCTGCCGTTCCTGTACTCCGCGGGGGGCGAGATCCTGGACAAGGACGGCAAGCCCGCTCTGGACTCCCCCGAGTCGGTGAAGGCGCTCACCGAGTACGCCGCCTACTTCGACTCGGGCCTGGCCAAGAAGAGCGCCCCTCCCGGCTACGACGTCGTCAAGGACTTCGGCGCGGACCGGGTTCCGATGTTCTCCTCCGGCCCCTGGATGGTCCAGAACATCACCGACCAGCAGCCGCACCTGAAGGGCAAGTGGAAGGCGGTGCCGCTGCCCGCCGACAAGACCTCAACCTCCTGGCTGGGTGGCTCCTCGCTGGTCACCTTCAAGGACAGCGAGCACAAGGCGGCCGCCGACGAATTCACCAAGTTCCTGACCTCGCCCGAGATCCAGGCCCACTGGTACGAGATATCCAAGTCGCTCCCCGCCAACAAGGCCGCGTGGGAGCAGCCCGCCCTCAAGAACGGCGAGTCCCTCGACGTCTTCAAGAAGTCGCTGGTCACGGGCAAGGAGGTGCCTCCACTCGCGAAGTGGAACGAGATCTGCGTCCAGCTCGACGCCGCGCTGTCGAAGGTCGTACGCGGCGCCGATCCGGCCGCCACGGCCAAGCAGCTCCAGAAGGCCACCGAGGGCCTGGTGGGGTGACCCCATGAGCACCACCGCCGCCAAGCTCGACGACCCGGGCCGACCCCCGGCCATCGCGCATCGCGCGGGAGAGAAGGCCGGAAAGGACGGACCGGGCGACTCCCCGGACGCGCCCAAGCGTCGCCGGGACCGGCTGTCCACCCAGAATCTGGCCGGATGGCTGTATTCGGCGCCGTTCCTGTCGCTGTTCCTCACCTTCATGGCGTTCCCCATCGTCGCCACGCTGGTGATGAGCTTCACCGACTTCGGCCTCCGGAATGTGACCGACCCGCTCTCGGTGAACTTCATAGGCCTGGAGAACTACACCAAGCTCTTCGAGGACGAGAAGTTCATCCGCGCGCTGCTCAACACCGGCTGTTTCGTGGTGCTGGGTGTGCCGCTGACCATCGGCAGCGGGCTCGTGGCGGCGGTGCTGCTGAACTCCGGGATCGACCGGATGCGTACCTTCTTCCGGGTCGGCTTCTACGCGCCCGTGGTCACCGCCATCGTCGCGGTGGCGGTCATCTGGCGCTTCGTCCTCGATCCCACCGAGGGCCTGATCGCCGGGCTCGCCCACCAAGTCGGGCTGACCGCACCGGACTTCCTCGGCTCCGAGACGCTCGCCTTGCCCTCGCTGATCGTGATGGCGGTCTGGCGCAACATGGGCACCGCGATGGTGCTGTTCCTCGCCGGGCTGCAGGCCATCCCGACCGAGGTGCGGGAGGCGGCGAGGATCGACGGGGCCGGTGTCTTCCAGGAGTTCCGCAGGATCACGGTGCCGTTGCTGCGCCCGACCATGCTCTATGTCGCGGTGATGACCACCATCGGCTTCCTCAATGTCTTCGAGGAGCCGTTCGTGATGACCGACGGTGGCCCGTCGGACAGCACCCTGACGATTTCTCTGGACATGTACGAGCAGGGCTTCGACTTCTTCCACATGGGTTACGCAAGCGCCATGGCGTATGTCCTGTTCGTCGTCATCCTGGCCGTTACGCTGCTCCAGCTCCGCCTGCTGAAGGACAAGACCCGATGAGCGCACTCTCCAAGACCGCGCCCATGAAGGGGCCCGGATCCCGGCACACCGCTCGCGACCGCGGCACCCGCACGCGCAAGGTCCTGACCTACTCGCTGCTCAGCTTCGGCATGCTGGTCATGGCAGCGCCATTCCTGTGGATGGGGCTCTCGGCCTTCAAGACCGACCGCGAGCTGGGCGCCAGTCCACCGGTGTGGATTCCGACCGAGTGGACGCTGCAGCACTTCCGCGAGCTGGTGGAACTGATGGACATTCCGCAGTACTTCTTCAACTCGCTGCTGGTCGCGGTCTTCGTCACGGCCTGCAATCTGTTGTTCTGCTCGATGCTCGGATACGCCCTGGCCAAGCTGAACTTCATCGGCAAGAAAGCGGTGTTCGCGATCGTGCTGGGCGCGCTGATGGTGCCGGGGAACCTCATGCTCATCCCCAAGTTCGTCATGATGAGCAAGATGCACCTGATTGACACTTACGCGGCGCTGATTCTGCCGTTCGCGGCCGGGGCCTTCGGGGTCTTCCTGATGCGGCAGTTCATGATGTCCATTCCGGACGAGCTGCTGGAGGCGGCCCGTATCGACGGCGCCCGGGAGTGGTTCATCTTCTGGCGGATCGTGCTGCCGCTGGTGAAGCCCGCGTTGGCGACGCTCGCGATCTTCGTGTTCCTCGGCTCGTGGAACAACTTCCTGTGGCCGCTGGTCGCCACCAACGACCCCGGCAAGTACACCCTTCCGGTGGCACTGGCCACGTTCGCGATCGACCCGACCAAGGCCCAGGGATCCAACGGCGTGTTCATGGCCGGCGCCTTCCTGGTGGTGCTGCCGGTACTGCTGGTCTTCGTCGTCCTGCAGCGCTACTTCACCCAGGGCATCGCGACCGCCGGCCTCAAGTAGCCCACGGCATACGGGCGAGGCGGGCCCGTATGCCGTACTCACGCACCTCATGTAAGCGCATCCAAGCGCATCCATTACCCGGAGAGAGGCACCCACATCCATGACCGAAACGAACGCTGCCCGACTCGACTGGGAGCGGCGCATCGGCCTGCCCAGTGACCAGCCGCTGACCGGCACCGCCGACCTGCCGGCCCCCGCCGGGCTGCGCTCCGAGGACGGCACCGGGCATGTGCTGCTCGGCTGGGAGCCGGTCGAGGGT